>JBFILF010000230.1:0-8468 GCA_041599835.1 Pirellulaceae bacterium | reverse complement strand
GAGCGCAAAGTGGTCGAGGAACATATCGAAGACCGATTTCCAGTTTGGGGCACGCGAAACGTCAGTGCCAGTGCAGAGCTTGACGTCGACAATAATGCTGGTGAAATCGACAACCGCCTTGGATTCAAATAGGCGCAAGCCCTCAGCAATGCGAGCTTGAGGGAGTGCCATCGATGGCAACCTCGCGGCCTGTCGGGGTTCCTGTTTATTGTTGCCGCAGTCGGTATTCGTCTGAGGGTATCTTTGCTATAATTTGCAATGCCCGCCACCGTTTAAAGCTTAGATGATTGCAAGGTAGTAGTCGCATGGCGAATACCCAAGAAACGGGTGCACCTCTGTTTATCGGTCTGGTGATTTTTGCGATTGTGTTTGGCGGGTTTCTATTCGCCTGGTTGCTTCAGGAGCGGGCGCGGGAGTTGGAACAGGCGCGGCTGGAAACGGTATTTCGCGCGCTGGCGCAATCGGACAAATTTCCGGACCTGATGCGGTTGTCGGCCGAAATGAACGCCGCTGATTTCAATGCCGGCTGGAATCACTCACAACGTCAAATTGCGGTTCGTCGTGCCAATCTAGAACAGGGCTGGGACAAGTGGGACCCGTTTCCATACGAATCGACCTCGGCACCGGGGCCGGAGACTGGGTCGTATGACGCCGCGTCATCCGCCGCTTTTGTGCCGCCGGTGGTGGACACGTTGGGGATCAATCGGCTATTGAAACTTGCCGAATTCCGCAAGAATGCTATTTGGTGGGAGATAGCCGAGGTATGCCGACAATCGGGCTCACCGCAAAACAAATTGACGCTGACCGAGTCCCAAGCGAAATCGATTGCCGAAAAACATCGCGTGACCACCGAAGAAGTGTTTGAGTTTTTTCAATCGGGTGTAACGGCGAGTTGGCGCAACCACCAATCTCCTGACACGTAGACTTACCCCAGTGCTGGCCCGATTTCTCCCACGTCCCGAGTGACTTGAGCCGGGGCAACATCATAGGTTTCTGTCCGGCCTGGTTCTAACGGTTCGCGGGACTTGATCGCCGTTTCATAATCGTCAAGATCCCGATCGTGGTCGACGCTCGCGCAGATTCCATAAATCTGATAGAACACCGGCACCAGGATCAGGATCAATGTCGTACCCGCCATCAGACCAAACACCAGGCTGGCCGCCATCGGGATCAACACCTGGGCCTGAAACGATCTCTCCATCAAGATCGGAAACAGTCCCGCGATGGTGGTGATGGAGGTCAGCATCACGGGGCGAAAACGCCGGCGACCCGCATCGATCAACGAATCCGTCAATGACATGCCTTGCCGGACGCGGCGATTAATGAAGTCCACCAGCACAATCGAGTCATTGACCACCACGCCGGTCAGCGCAATCAACCCAAAGAAACTGAACAGAGTCAGGTCAAGCCCCATCACAGCATGGCCCAATATGGCACCGATGCACCCAAACGGAATGATCGCCAAGATAATCGCCGGCTGCAAATACGAGCGAAATTGCAACGTCAACAACAAGTACATGCACAACAGGGCGATGGTGAAACCGACAAACATGCTGCCAAACGATTCGTTGGTCTGTTGTTGTTCCCCTTCCCAGCTGACATACAACGTCGCCCCGTGATCCTCTTTGTAGCGCTGCAACAGCTGTGGCATGAACGAGGATTGCATTTCCTGGATAATTGTAAACGCGTTAGCGTCTTCCGATTTGTCGACGTCGGCCGTGATGGTAATGGCCCGTTTGCCATTGAGCCGGTTAATTTCCGACGTGGTTCGCTGAAAGTTGATCTGCGCGACTTCGGTCAGCGGGCGCTCGACGCCGCCCTCCCCGCGAACGCGGATTTCTTCGAAACCTTCCATCGATTTTCGGTCTTCCTCGGGAAACCGCACCATCAATTTGACTTCGTGGCGGCCGCGTTGCAGCCGCATCACCTCTTCGCCGAAATACGCGGCGCGAACCGTGCGGGCTATGGCGGTTTCGTCCAGATTCAGCGACTTGCCCTGTTCATTGAGATTGATCAGCAGCTCGTATTTGCCGAGTCGCATATCGTCTTCGATATCGGTGACGCCCTTTTTGGTCTGCAGGTAGTCCTTGCACTCTTCGGCGGCCTGCTCCAGAAATTCCACGCTGTCCGCCAACGCCAACAATTTCAATTCGATCTTGTTGCCGCCGGGTCCCATCGAAGACGACCCGAATTTGATCACGTCGGTTCCAGGAATTTTGGGAATCGCCTTGCGCCAACGCTCGACAATTGCCTGGCTGGTCAATGGCCGATGGGCGGTGGTGACCAATTCCACTTCGACCGTGCCCACGTGGCTGCCATTGGTGACGCCAGTCGGCCCGCGCAGCCCGTCACCCACTTCGCCGACGCGCCGATAGACGACGCGCAACACACTGTTGCCGTATTCTTTTTGAATCTCATCGTCGACTTGGTACAGGGCCTGTTCCACCGCCACCGTGGCCTGCTTAGCCTCGTGCGCCGCCGTGCCGTCAGGAAACACCACAGTCGCCGAAATATTGCGGCTGTCAATTTTGGGAAACGCTTCGAAGGGCACGATGCCCGATATGACAAAGCCGATCGACAGCATGATAATCCCCACCGCCGAACTGAGTACGATCGATTTGTGGTGCAACGACCAATGCAGGAACGGCAAGTAATAATGCTCGACGCTCCACTGCATGAGTTTGCCGGCATTCCGGTTCAACCAGTGAAACGGAATCAGCATCGGCTTGAATACATAGAGAACCAGGCTGAGCGTCTTCAGAAACAAATTGTTCTCGTGCGACAAGTGACAAGGCAGAATCAACATGCTCTCAATCAGCGAAATCACCAGCATCGCGATGACCGCCACCGGCATCACGGCGATGAATTTGCCCATCACACCCGAGACAAACAATAACGGCGAAAACGCTATGATCGTCGTCGTGACCGACGCGCACACGGCAGGCAAAACTTCATACGTCCCTTCCACCGCCGCTCGCACCGGGCCCATGCCAATTTGACGCTTCTGATAAATGTTCTCACCGATCACGATCGCGTCATCGACCACAATCCCCAGCGCCATCAGAAACGCGAACATGCTGAGCATGTTCAGCGACTGGCCGGTGATCAACAGCACAAATCCAGCGCCGAGAATGGAAACGGGGATCCCCAAGGCGACCCAAAACGCCAATCGCAGGTCCAGAAAAATGGCCAGGACCAGGAATACCAGCAACAGGCCTTGCAAGCCGTTGCTTGTCAGCAAATCGATGCGGTCGCGAACGTCATAGGAAATGTCCTGCCACAACTTGATCTCGTAGCCTGGCGGCATCCTTTTCTCAGCAACGTACTTCTTGACGGTGTCGACCACGACAAACAGATCCTCGTCAGTCGTCCGCGAAACCCCGATCACCATGGCCGGTCGGCCGTCCACGCGGTGATGCGACGTGGTATCCGCGAAACCATCACGGACGAATCCCAGATCACCCACCGTCACCGCGCTGCCGCTGGTGCGAGTGATAATCGGAATCTCCGCAATCTCTTCTCCCAGCTCGCGTTTAGCTTTGCCTCGCAACAATAATTCCTGGCTGGCCGTTTCCAATTTGCCGCCGGGTAAGTCGATGTTATGCAGGCGGATGATGTTGGCCACCTGGTTGAGACTCAATCCATAATCTCGAAGCGTATCTTCAGGTATCTCCACGTCAATTTGATAATCGCGGGCCGCGACGATTTCGGCGCTGGAGATCGCATTGCGGCCTGCCGGCGCAATCAGCGACATGAAAGGTATGCGGAACGGGTTGCTCGGTTCCGCCGGTTCCAGCTCCAGCAAATCTTCGCGAATGTCTTCGGCCAATTCCCGCAATTGCCGCTCCTGTTCCAGCGGGTCCAGGCCGCTGGTTTCAGGTCCAATCAGACCAAGATTAATGGCCGGGATGCGGAACACGATCTGACGGACGTTGGGATCTTCGACCGAATCGGGGAAGCTGGGTATCTGATCGATTTGCGAGCGCACGTCGTTGAGTACTTTTTGCACATCCTGCACGTTGGCTTTGAGTTCGATGATCACAAAGCCGAATCCTTCGCGGGCCACCGACGTGTATTCCTTGATGCCGTCGACGTTGGAGATGGCGGCCTCGATTTTTTCGCAAATGGCGTCCTCGGTTTCGTCCGGACTGGCTCCGGGATAGGGAACCGTCACCAATAGAATTTCCAGTTCAAACTCTGGAAATACCTCGCGCCGCATGACCACCAGACTGACCGCGCCGACCAGCAGCGAGGCAATCAGCACCGTATTCATGGCCGGCGAGTTTTTGATGGCCCAATGAATGACCGACTTCATGACGGGTCTCCCGTCCGCGGACTAGCCAAGCGCGTCGCCTCCGATGACTCAACCTCCGCCGCCGCTTCGGTGGGCAGCTGGTATTGCTCGAGAATGGTCATTTCGACCCCCGGTGTCGGCTGAGAAAGCGGGGTGACCACGACCAGATCGCCGGGTTGGATGGAATCGCCGGCCGTCGTGGCAATCACCATTTTTCTGAGATAGTCCTTTCCATCAGGCGACGGGTTGGCATCGATTAGCTGCCGATCGATTAACTTGATTTTGTGTCGCGCCAGCTTGCCATCCGCGATCGTCCAAACCAGATCTCCCGGGTGGACTGCCACTTCCGGAAACATTAACAGCGGACTGGCATTGGAACGCAGTGTCGAGTCCAAGTCGATATTGACTTTGACGAACATGCCGCGGACCAACGCCTTCTGGTGGCCGGCGGCGTCGGTCGTGATCGGGAAATCCACGACAACCCGGCAAGGAATGGTTTTCGATTGCTCATCCACACCGATGCCGTCGAAACGAACCAGGGTGCCCGACCAGTTAAACGATGAGCCCAATCCCGTCGTGTGTACGGTGACTGGTGTCGGCGGCAACTGGTAGGCAGCGGCCGGGTTGGCCGTGTCATGATGATTGCGGTATTTCAGAATCCGCTCCAGTTGACTCAATCGCAAGTGGCACTTGACTTCGGATTTGCTGGTGTCCTCCATCGTTACGACCTGCTCGCCCTTTTGCACGAAGTCTCCTTGTTCAACCAGTTCGGAAACGATCACGCCGTCAAACGGCGCTCGAATCTCGGTCCGCGCAAGATTGAGTTGAGCTTTTTCCAGCTCAATTTGCGACAACTCAATACCGCTTTCCAGTCGCGATTTCCGCGTCGTCAGCACGCGGAGGCTGTTGTTCAGTTCCGTCACCGCACGCTCGGCTGCATTCAAATTCTGACGCGACTGGTTTAGTTCCGAAACAGACAGGGCGTCGCGGGCGGCGAGGCGGCGACTGTATTCACCTTGTTGAAGCTCCAGATCTTCTTTGGCAATATCGATCGTCTGCCGTAAGCCCGCGATTTCGTCTTCCAGTTCCCGGATCATCACTTGGGATTGATTTAATTCGGCTTTCAACCGTTTGATTTCCAGGTCATAGTCCGCTTTTTCGACGGACAGCAATAGCGTGCCGGCCTTCACGAAATTGCCCGCCTCGCATTCGTTGGCTTTAACCTCGACACGACCGGCCACCTCAGCGGCCAAATTGATCTCTCGGTACGACACCACGATACCACTGAGTTCGATTCCCAAGTTGCCGTCAAACGGCACCGCTTCAAACGTGGCGGCCGTTGGATTGGTATCCACGACCGGCTTGTTTTCAGGGTCCTTCTTCAGGGCAAATAAAACCGCCATGCCACCCACCGAAGCGACGATGATCACGAGGGAGATAATGTACTTGCTGATCTCTTTCATGAATCAATCTCGAATTCTCAATTGCGAAGTTATTTCGTGGCGAACCGTCGTGTGGTTAATGAGTGCGATTCGACGCGGCCGATTGCTCCGCGTACGCTCGAATGGCGTCCAACGAAAATTTGGTAATATGGTCGGCCAGCCGTTCCAACTCGAACTGCTCACGCAGCTCACCCGGAACGATCAGCGCGACGACTTCGCTGGCATACCGGTAATGAAGACATTGCCCGACGATACTGAACCCAACTTTGATCCGCTCATCGGCCGTCAACGGCCTGGTCGCTAACTGGTCGATGACGCCCAACAACGACTCAAATATCGGTTTAAAATAGTCCCGCACCAACTGACGACAGGCTTCCGTGGGCTGCATCACTTCACGCATCAGCAACTTTACTTGCCACGGAGCCGATTGCAGGGCCATCAGACGCCTCAGCATGGTCGAGACAAAGTCATAAAGCTTTTCTTCAGGCGAGATGTCGCTGGTCCACTCGCTAAACGGGTAACGCTCGGCCCGTACCCGTCGCGCGTACTTGACCGTCTCCAGGTACAGATGCTGTTTGTCGCCAAAGTAGTAGTTGATGCTGGCGACGTTGACCCCGGCCGAGCGACAAATGTCTCGCACCGTAGCGCCTTCAAAACCGTGCTCCGCAAAAATCGGACCGGCCGCATCAACGATTCGGGCCCTTGTCGATTCATCGCCCATCGGATTTTCCTGCTCCCACTTCAGATATTCCCAAACCTGCAAAATGCAGTCTTAAACAAGAGTATTAAACACGTGTTTAATTGCCTAGGCTAATTCGAAAAAGAGGGCAAAAATCCCAAGAATTGACCGTTTTTGACCCCTATTGAGGAATATTCCGCTGATTCGTTGCCGAATTTGCCCGCGCCCCAATTCGTCGATACGATAATCCACCTGACTGAGCCGTTTCGCCAAATCAATTTCAGGTAAATTGGGAATCGACAAATCATCGCCGGGTAAAAATCATCGCCGGGTAAAATCATCCCCGGCATCATGGATCACCAACAGGCGCCGCCGGCGGCTTGCCAGACGCGTGTTAATCGCCAGGTCACTGGCGTGTTAAGCGAAAAAGGCTGGCGACATTTAGTTAAGTAATTATGGCCGTCAACGATGGCCAACTTGGATGAACTCTTCGAAATTGAGGCGCCAGATTGCTTGGGAAGCCGCCCGGCTGATGTTTGATCGGCGCGAGTCGGAATATTACCGGGCTAAAATGAAGGCCGCCCGCCGCATTTGTAAGGGTTGGGTTAAGCCGATCGATTTGCCCAGCAACGCCGAGATTCGCGACGAAATCCAAAATCTATCGCGATTATTTGACGGTGAATCGGCCACGGAAAAGCTTCGCGACATGCGGATTGCCGCGCTTCGGATGATGCAAATACTTCAGCGATTCCGGCCGCGGTTGATTGGCAGCGTATTGACCGGGCATGTGCGGCGCGGTTCGGACATTGATTTGCACTTGTTCGCCGACGGGCTGGAAGGGATCACGTCCACGCTTGACTATCACAATATCGCGTACGAAACGCAGAGGAAAGAAATCTGCAAGCGAGGTGAATTTCAGATTTACCGTCACGTGCACATTCAAGATGATTTCCGATTCGAGCTGACGGTATATCCGTCCAATAAGGCCCATTACGTGTTTAAAAGCTCGATTACCGGAAAACCCATCGAACGGGCCAGCGTGGCGGAATTGCGTCAATTTCTGGAGCGCGAATATCCCGGTATTGATCTGGACGAAGAGTTGGCTGCCGCCGAGTCACGAATCGACCGGTTTCAATTGTACACCTCGCTGCTTTTGCCGCTGGAGCAGATCAAGCAGAATCCGCGTTACCATCCCGAAGGCGACGCCTTGTACCACAGTCTGCAGGTGTTTGATCTGGCCTGTCACCAACTGCCGTACGACGAAGAGTTTTTAACGGCAGCGCTGTTGCACGATGTCGGCAAGGCCATTGATCCGTCAAATCACGTCTTCAGCGCACTGGAAGCATTGCAGGGTTTCATTTCCGAGCGAACCCATTGGTTAATCGAGCACCACATGGAAGCCCAAAAAATTCTCGACCACTCGATTGGTGCCCGTGCGCGGCGGCGTTTGGAAGCAAACGACAGTTACCGCGAACTCGTCTTGTTGGCCGAATGCGACCGTGATGGGCGGCAGGCGGGTGTGGCAGCGAGCGAACTGGACGAAGCGATTGAATATCTTCGCGATTTGTCCGACCAGTTTCGATAAGCCCGGTCAGATCGTTCTTGGATTCTCAGTCTACGACGCACCTGGGGGCAGGCCGTTTGGCGCCTCGACACCAAATGGTCCCAGCCGGCAGGGCGTGGCGACTGTGGATCGGCGAGATCGATCTTATTCGAAGGCGCCGGCCAAATCGTCGAGTACTTTTTGTTCAACGTCCGAGATTTTGTTGCCAAAGCCGAGGAATCCGCCAGCCGCTTCGGCCACGCCCCGCGCCCGGCTGATCACACTGGATTTCAACTGGGCCATGGCGGTGTCGTCAATCGCCGGTTTCATGGCGCGAATGTATTCTTTCCAGCTGTCCAGCAGCTGGTCGCTGGGCCGCTGGTCCAGCCAACTGGAGACGATTTGAAAACTGGCTTGATCCGGCGAAATGCCGGATTGTTCGGCCGCTTTCAAGATGGCCTCACGCTCTTTGTCTTCCATCACGCCATCGGCCCAGGCCACGGCGACCAG
>JBFILF010000229.1:0-8508 GCA_041599835.1 Pirellulaceae bacterium | reverse complement strand
CCACGGCGCCTAAACCGTTTTCGTTAAAGGCCGCTTTGACGTCTGCCGCCTGTCCACCCTGCGCGCCAAATCCGGGAAGAAGAAAAAACGTATGGGGCATCGATTGCCGCAGTTCGGCCAAATGCTCAGGATGCGTAGCGCCGATCACGGCACCCAGAATTCCATATCCGAATTGCCCTGTTGTCGTTGCCGCCTGCGATTCGATCCACTGAGCGATCGCCTGGTAAAGTCGCCGGCCGTCGTCCAGCGGCAGCTCCTGAAACGTGCGGCTTCCAGGGTTGGACGTCTTCACCAACGCAAACAACCCGCTGCCGGCGGCAACGGCGTGCTCCAGCATCGGCAGTAGGCTGTCGTCGCCCAGGTATGGATTCACCGTGAGCGCGTCGCAACTCCAGGCACAGGACGGACGTTGCCCGAGGTAGGCTTGCGCGTAAGCGACCGCGGTCGATCCGATGTCGTTCCGCTTTCCGTCCAGGATCACCATCAAACCGGCGTCTTTCGCGTGGTCTATCACTTCGGCCAACGCCACCATTCCCAGCGGACCCAATTGCTCAAAAAAGGCTGATTGTGGTTTGACGGCCGGGACCAAGGGAGCCACGACGTTGATCACTTCCGTGCAAAAACGCTTGAACGAATCTGCAATTTTCCGCCAATCATGTTCGTGAATCGAGTCTCGCAGCGAGGCCGGTAACCGTTGCAATCGCGGGTCCAATCCGACGATCAGCGACGTGCCTTTGGATTGGATTGCCTTGACGAGTCGATCAGTGAAGTGTTGGTTGGGCATGCGCGAGGATCGTCGTTGGTTAGCGATTCGCGGCAAATCACTTTTGTCTGCCGCTGAAACCCAGGCTGATGATACTCGATAGGGCCCTGCAGCTGTAAGCGGGACGCATTACAATAGTGACACTGTTTTTAAGAGCAAAGCGTGACGCGAAGGAAACAGATCATTGGTTCCACGACTTAGGAAACCAGCGAGGCTGCCGGTTGTGCTAACCGCAGCGACCGTTTTGGCGGCAGTGTTGATCTACGCCGCCAACTTGAATGCGCGGTATTTGTCAGATTCGTTGTTTCAATTTGATTTCGCCGTCGTCAACATAATCACGGCGGCTTGCGTCGCGGTGTTTACGATGGCCTGGTTGGCTTGGTTGTGGTTTTTCAGCGGCTGGCCTTTGTTCTGGTCGCGATTTCTACCGACGGTGGCCGTTTTGTTCGGGTTGGCCTTTTTAATTTGTTATCGGCCAATGATGGAGGGCGCCCTAAGCATCGACCGATGGGAGCCGCGATTCTGGGCCGGCCGAACTTTGGAATTGGAGACGGTCAATAAGTTGGCCAATCTGAGCGAGACGACGCCGTACGACTTTCCGCAGTTTCTCGGTCCGCAGCGAAATGGCCAGGTTGACAGATTTTCCGTACAACTTGGCGATCCCAATCGCACGCGCACACTGGCTTGGAAAATACCCATTGGGGCCGGCTGGTCCGGCATGGTCGCGGTAAACGGGTTCGCCGTCACGATGATGCAGGACGCCGCAGATGAAGTCGTGGTTTGTTACGACCTGCAAACGGGCACGCCGTACTGGACGTATCGCCATCAGCGGCGATTCGATGATGTGCTGGGGGGCGTGGGACCCCGCGCCACGCCGACGATTGCCGGAGGCAAGGTCTACGCGGTTGGCGCCCATGGGCTGCTGGTTTGTCTGCAGGGCGACAGCGGCGAATTGATTTGGAAACAAGATCTGACCGATTTGCTTGATATTCCCTTAGTCGAATCGACAACCCCGGCAGGGATCGTTTACCAAACGGCAGATTCAAAGGTCATGTGGGGACGCGCCGGTTCACCACTGGTTTATAACGACCTGGTGATCGTGCCGGGCGGCGGGCCCCGCGACGGCCGGCAGGTTTCATTGTTGGCGTTCAACCGCGAAACCGGTGAAGAAATCTGGCGGGGCGGTTCCGACGGGATTGGTTACAGCTCGCCGGTCGCCGTCGACTTGGCCGGCGCGCAACAAATTGTGATCGTCAATGAATCGACCGTAACGGGACACGATCCGAAAACCGGAGACGTCTGGTGGAGTTTTGATCGACCGGGAAACAGCGACGCCGACGCCAATACATCACAGGCGACATTGGTCGATGATAACCATTTGCTGCTCAGCAAGGGATACGGGATGGGCGGCGAGTTGATCCAGGTCAGCCATACGGCGGACGGCAAATTCATCGCTGAATCGGTGTGGAAAAACCAGCGCGTGCTAAAAACAAAAATGACGAATCCGGTCGTGCATGAGGGGCACGCCTATGCACTGTCGGACGGCATTTTGGAATGCGTTGACCTGGAAAACGGCCAACGGGTTTGGAAACGGGGCCGCTACGGGCATGGTCAATTGTTGCGTGTCGGCGACAAATTATTGATCCACGCCGAAAACGGTGTTCTGGCCGTCGTGGTTTGCACGCCCAACGGATTCGATGAACTCGGTCGATTTGACACGATCGACGGCATCTGTTGGAACACAATCTGCGTTTACGATCGTTACGTTTTGGTTCGCAGCGACCTGGAAGCAGCCTGTTACGAGATGACCGAATCACTCCCACAGTCCGGCCAACGCGATGCCAACCTCAGCGAAACAGATGACCCACGACCGACGGACACTGAATCCGACCAGGAAAAGGGTGGAACCGAAGCCGATAAGCAGGTTGACGACGGTTAACCAAATCAATGGCTACAAAAAACGCACGTCGGGTCGCCGTTGTCACTGGATCATCGTCGGGAATTGGCCGGGCTGCGGCCCTGCGGTTGGCTAGTGACGGATATGATCTTATCGTTCATGCAGCCGAGAATCGTCTCGGCGCCGACGAGACTTGCGCGGAGATCAAGAAGAATTCGGGCGCCGCCCAAGTCGTATTATCGGATTTTTCGCATGCCGATGCGCTTAACCGGTTCGTCGACCAATGCTGGCAGTGGCGAGGATTTATTGACGTATGGTTCAACAATGCCGGCGCGGATGTTTTGACCGGTGGAGCCGTCAGCTGGAAATTCGAAGACAAGTTAGCGTTGTTATTTGACGTGGATGTTAGATCGAGCCTGGTGTTGTCTCGGGAAATTGGATCGCGGATGCAAAAACGATTCCAGTCCGAGCAACGAACCGGATGCATTATCAACATGGGATGGGACCAGGCTTTATTGGGGATGGGCGGCGACAGTGGCGAGTTGTTTTCGGCCGTCAAAGGCGCTGTCATGTCGGCGACGCGGAGCCTGGCACAGACGTTGTCGCCGGCAGTACGAGTCAATTGCGTCGCTCCCGGTTGGATTCGCACGGCCTGGGGCGAGCAGGCCTCGGAATCCTGGCAACATCGAGCGCGGGAAGAATCATTGTTGGACCGCTGGGGCACGCCGGACGATGTGGCTGACGTCGTCAGTTTCCTGGCCAGCGATGCCGCCCGCTTTATCAATGGCCAGATCATTCAAATCAACGGTGGTTTTCGATACAGCAGGCACGAGATTGATTAATGAGTTCAGCCGCATTGCAGCGATCGACAAAGAAACTGGGTCCGTTTGACTGCGTGGTGATTGATACGCCGCGAACAACGGATCGGTATCGCGCGTTAGTCGTTCTTTGCCACGGGTTCGGTGCCCCGGGCGATGATCTGGTGCCTTGCGCGGCGGAATTGTACGGCGCCTGCTCCAATTTGTCCGACGTGCGGTTTATTTTCCCGGCGGGCCCGATCGAACTTGACGCCAGCGGCCTATACGATTCCCGCGCTTGGTGGCCGATCGACATGGTCAGGTTGCAAGAAATGATCCAGCGCGGCGAATTGAGAGATTTGCGGAGTGACCGGCCCGAATTGCTTGATCAACGCTACCAGCAGCTGACCGAATTGATCGCGGCCTGTTCGGAGGAAACGAGCGTTCCGGTTTCCCGAATGGTGCTGGGCGGATTCTCACAGGGAGCGATGCTGGCGACAGAAACCGCGTTGCGGATGCCGCAGCCGCCTGCCGGCCTTGTCGTGTGGTCCGGAACGCTGCTGAACGAACGCCAGTGGCGCGAACTTGCCGCCAAGCGTGGCGAATTGCAGGTGGTGCAAACGCATGGTCGAATTGATCCGATCTTGCCATTCGCCGGTGGCGTGTTGTTGCACGAGTTGTTTACCGATAACAACTTCGAAGCGACCTTTTTTCCGTTTCTCGGTCCGCACACGATTTCGCGCGAAGGCATCGCCCAGGCGGCGCGCCTGATTGAACATGCTGCCAGTGCGGAATCGGCTGACGAATGACTAACGCCATTGCGGATAACGGCGTGGTGGCTGGCGGTCCGATTGAAATGTGGTGTTGGTGTCAAACGTTCCGTCGGGTTGCCGCAGCTGTTCGTCCGGCTCAAGGCTTTCGGATTCCTGCGAGGCGTCATCGGCGGATTCGTCAGGGGCTTGTGTATTGGTCGGTGCCGGCGATCCGGGACCGACGTTTGGATCGGAAAAGATTGATCCGACTCGTCCATACACCGGATCCGTCCGCGCATAATGCGTGTCAAACATCGGATAGTCGAAATCGTAGATGCCACAACACATCGAGCAGCCGCTCAATATTGAGCATGTGGCCAACAGACAGATTAGCTGCTGTACGCGAAGCATATTTGATCCCTTGTCGATTGAATCCCTTACCGATGAACGGGTGAACTACTTTTCCGGTTCTTCGTAGCTGACTTGGCGAATCATGGCTCGAGTTTCGCTGGATTGCCCGCCGGGCCGCGTCAAGCCGAATCGTCGCCAATCCACCGACCGGTTGTCGGCCGAGGGTTTGGGCAGTTTAGCCGCTTGCACATGTTGTGGAGCCGCTTGCGGTTGAGCGAGCGAGCTTGGTTGAGCGCTAGTTTGTGGATCCGATTGGGGAACAATGCGAGAATCAAAGATTTGAAAACTCGTTTCCGTGTTGGTCCGTGACGGATCGGGTTGCGGCAGAATCTGTTCCTGTCGATCCGCCGGCGTGGGTTGGGGTTGAGCCGGCACCTCCTCCAGTGGAGCTCGCTGAATGGCGTCCACTGGCGGCGTGTAATATTGTTCCACCGGTGCGTCGAATCCAAATTCGGGTTCCGGATACACATCGCCAGCACAGGCACTGCAGCCGTCGGCACAGCCAGCGCAGTTTCCGCCCACACTGATGACTTCCGGACGCGTGAAACCGTAGTTGACGTGACGACCGGCGCTTCGACGACGGGCGTTTTCGGCGGCGTCGTGATAAGCTTTGTCAGGCCACGGACCTTCGGAAAAACAGGTGTTGTTATAGGAAAGAATGGTGCCTTTGCGGCGGTGAATCAGCGCGATGATTTTGTTGTATTCGCAAATCGCCTGGTAATAAGCGGCCTCACCCTGTGCGCGGCTGCGCTGAGCGTCCAGCAAAAACGTGATCGGATCGGTGCCTGCCTCGTATCGCTGTTGGCGAGCATCCAGTTCAGCGGAGTAGGCGGCCCAGCTGTTGAAATTGGTTTGCGCCAGGTGGTAATTGGCGTCCAAAGCCTGGAGTGCTTGAGTCATTTCGCGAGACACGTCCAGCTCCATGTCTTCCAACCGCGCCAATTCGCGGGCCAATTTCAACTGTGCATTTCGGACATTGGCCAATTCGCGACGGAATCCAACCGGCATTGCAAAATCGAGGTTGAACTGAAATTCCTGATAATCGCCTAGCAAGAATTCATTGACGGCCGCCGAGTCGTCTTGAGGAAACCGCGGCACGTTATCGTCGTAGCTAAGCCAGCGGTCGCCCAAGCCAAGCCAGCGCACAAGACCGCTGGCGTTGAGCACCGGTAACAGCGAGTTCTTACTGTACGCCAACGCCAGTTCGCGTTTTTTGATTTCCCAGCGTTCCTGTCGCAATTCGGGCCGCAAGCACAGGGCCTCATCCATTAACGCGCACCATTCAAACGTAACGCGGGCTTTCGTCGGTTCGTCGATGGGGCGAATCAAACGGCCATCGGTTGAGGCAACGCCCAGCAGATACCGCAAGTTGTTTTCGGCGATCAACAGGTCGGCCCAAGCTTGCTGGACCTGGCTGCGGAAGAAGTAGTACTGGCCGCGGGCTTGTGATTCGTCCTGCAACGGCACTTTGCCGGCTTTGAAGTTTTCGTTGACTGTCCGCCAGGTTTGCAAGGATGCGTCCCGTCCGTCCTTGGCGGTTTGCAGCAATCGAAACGCGCAATGCAAATCCCAATATCGGATTTCCACATTGGTGACCATATTTTGGACTTGTGATTCCAGGTTGGCGATTTCCTGGTCAGCGTTGATGCGGGCTATCACAACCGGCATGCGATTGATGTAGGTGCCGCGGCCGCGCAACAGCGGCTGGCGGACTTCCATTTCCAACGCCGTCTGGTAAACGCTTTCAAGCGGCTGCACTGACGCGGGAATATTGTTTTTGGTGTAACTGGACACGTTTCGAACAAGCATCTGCGTGCCGTTGGCAGCCTTCTTTGCCAGCTGGGTCGTCCAATTGACGTTGTCCTGCTCAAATACGTTCGGCGTGAACACCAAGCCGGTGCCAACCACGTTTCGCGGTTGATCACTTCGCGACCAGCCGAGATTGGACGTGAACTGTGCGTCGAATTCCGCCAAAGCGGACTCGACACCTTGGTTGGCATCCAACGCCGTATTGGTCAACAACGACCCGGCCGGCGCCAATTGGCCGGGAGTACCGATAATGCCCGGCTCGCTTTCGCGAACTGCCACGTTGTACAACGTGCCTGCGCCTTGAGGACCATTCGACAAATTGTCGATGCCCGGCGCAACGCGCGTGCCCTGCAGACCGGGAGTGCCATATCCCCGAATCACTTTGCTGTTCTGCAATCCGATTGCAACGGCATCCTCCAACGTCAGGTCCCAAAACGAATCAAAATGAGCCTCGCTGTTTGTGATGGGTGGGTGGGCCGATACGACTTCATCCAAAACTTCAGTTTGGACGTCCGGATATTCGATAGCCGTCGCTTGATCGAGGTAATACGACAGATCACCGGTGTCGCGCAAATAAGCCGGCCGCGTGGGATGACAGCCGGCCAGCGCCAACGTGCAAACCAACAGCAAGGTTAGATGGGGGGAGCGGCAGTTCATATGACTTCCGAAACCTATATCCAGGTAAAACTCGTATAGCCAGCGAGAAAATCCGTTTTCCCGACTGGCTCTTTCGCCGCCGCATTACGCAACGACAAAAGCGAGCCCCCCCGTCCGACAAACAGTCCCCGCATAAGCGGACCCTGATCGGACCGTTAGAGTCGGTATCGTCAACCCAATCGTCAGACTTTTACAAAACTTGTTTTTTTAACTGTTGGCTAGCGAGGCAGGTGCCAGCAGCCGGGAATCCGGGGATATGCATTACCCACGCAAAACGGTATTGGCGGCCACCCCGGCCATTGAGGAAAACTGGTTGGATTGTTAGATTGGGGGGCTTTGAAAATCGATGGCAACCTCGATACCCGAGACCCCAAATCATGGCCGTTCCTAAGCGTAAACACTCCAACAGCCGCACGGGCAAGCGGCGGTCACACGACGGGCTGAAGTCCCAAAACATGACCGTCTGTCCAAAATGCAGTACGGTGACCCCAACTCACGTAGTTTGCCCGACCTGTGGCTTCTATATGGGTCGCGTCGTTGATGCACCCAAAGAAAAAGCCTAGGGCAGCTAGTCGCCGAACTGTCGATTCCAAAGCTAAACTCGCCGAGAGTTCGGCGGTCCAAATGCTTGCAAAAATGTTGTTTGCATCATTTGAATTCTGGCGATTTCAGCTAAGGACGGCGCCCTTTCCAAATCAATCCCATGCATTGATCACTTGAGCGCGATTTATCAGGTAA
The DNA here is from genome assembly GCA_041599835.1 of Pirellulaceae bacterium. Classification (GTDB taxonomy): domain Bacteria; phylum Planctomycetota; class Planctomycetia; order Pirellulales; family Pirellulaceae; genus CAJQPP01. The sequence continues at coordinate 684 of JBFILF010000229.1, read as the reverse complement.
ACCTGCGTTTCATCAATGGCATGGCCATCGCTCGTTAGCCCGCCAACAACCTCTTGCGAAGTTAGCCAGCGACACCGCTCGTCAGATTCGACCTGCTGCTTAGTAGTCCTTTTGAAGAGATCGACAAGGTAAAAAGCCACCGCCACGTGTAGATCACCGCACTGATTGGGCAACGGACCCACGAATTCCAGATTGAGTTGCGACACGCTGGAGACCAGAAAATCCCGGTTTGGATTGAGATCCAATTCCCAGCCAACTTCGCGCATGATTGCTTCGCGAAATGACTCAGATTCGAGGCGCGGTGCCGAAACGAGACCGAATTGCCGTTCGTCGTCGGACCAGACAGCCAGCCAAAACGACTGGCCGGGGTCATTCATTTTTCGAATTAAACCGATTGACCGAAAATATTTACGCATGGATACGCCCGTGGGACATGACAGCGAATCATTCCTTTATTAAAACCGGGACTGCCAAATTGATTTAATTCCGAATTATTTCTTTAAAAATGAATTCAATGACTTCCCAGAATCCCCTCGGTCAAATTGGCTGGATTGACCTGACAGTGGAAAACGCAGATGAAATTCGGGACTTTTACCAGCAAGTAACTGGCTGGTCCCATTCGCCCGTCGATATGGGTGACTACCAGGATTATTGCATGAACCCGGCTGGGATGGACCAACCCGT
>JBFILF010000228.1:0-8540 GCA_041599835.1 Pirellulaceae bacterium | reverse complement strand
CCCTCTCCTCGCGGGAGAGGGCCAGACGGGCGCTATGACGATGAGCAAGGTGCATGGGACGTTTTAGTTTTGCATTCTGATGCTACTTATCTTTTTTCTTTAGTCGTTCCAGCTCCTGGCGAAGCTGGCGAATTTCGTCACGCAGCGATTCCAGTTGTTTGTCTTTAGATTGAATCCGATCTCGCTCGGCCTTGAGCTCCTCGTACATTTTGCGAAGCAGAGTCACTTCACTGGTAACGCGCGGATCTGCCTCGTCTGCCTCATCAGAGTCTTCGTCCGCTGCGGCGCCCGCCAATTCCTTGCGAATTCGCTCCAATTCGCGATTTTGCTTGGTGGCCTTCTCTCGACTCGCCGTTAGTTTCTCGACAAGTTGGGCATCGCGGGCGGCTTTGGCGCGTTCGAACGCTTTTTCAGCTCGTTGTTTGGCGGCCATGGCATCTTTTTCACTTCGCTCCATTTCCATCTTCTGCACTTTTAAGTGCTTTTTTAGTTGCTCCAAATGACTGGCCGCCTCGTCGCTCATCTTGCCGCGTTTGGCATCCAAACTGAACTTTAGTTTTTCAACGGCGTCCCGGATATGTTCAGCGGATTTATGGACTTTCTCGTTGTGTGCCTGGCCTTCGATTTTAGACTCTTCCAAATGACGCAATGATTGTTCGATCGAATCACCGAGCAGTCCCTGCAGTTCACCCAAACTTTCCCAAGGTGCGTCTTTCAATCCCTCGGTACTTTCCTTGACGGCCTTATCGATCAATTGGCCCAGAGGCATTTCACCCAACATTTCCATGTTGTGTTTGATAATCTCTTCGATTTCGGCCGGATCAAATTCTCGGCCTTCCATTTCTTCAGCCCATTCCTCCCATCGCTGAGCGTATTTCTGAGCCCACTCTTCCCAAACCTCTTCTTGCTGTTCGGCCCACGCTTCCCAATGTGATTCAAATCGTTTGGCCCACTCTTCCCATTTATGAGCATGTTTGTCAGCCCATTCCTCGATTTTCTGTTCGTGTTGGCGCGCCCAGTTCTCAATTGCCTTGGCGTGTTCTTGAACATGTTTTTGGAGATGGGCCGATGAGTCGTTGTCGCCTTCCTGGGCGATCGCGACCGGCAACAAAACAACTGCCAGCATTAACTGGCCCATGATGGCATGTTTCGCGTTCATAATTTCCTCCGTTAATCGGTATTGTTGATCTGATCGTCAAAGCATGTTTGCTCGACCGATAGCCATTTAATCACTGATTTGATGTACGAGTCGCATCAATTCGTCGATTCGTTGTTTGTATTGATCAATGTCCGCGGCATCGTTTGAAACATTGTTGAGTTGCAGCTTCAGCGCGCGCAGCTCGTACTCCAACGCCGAGGCCATGATTTTTTGATCCTTTGTCGATTGCCGATTGAGATCGTAGAGTTTGTCCAGCGGTTGAACCAAGTCGGTAACGGTCACCGTTTCCATCGGTTGTGACGGTGGCGGTGAATAGACTAATGCGGCCAGCGCCGCCGAGGCCGCCACCCCGCCAACTAACAGCCCCGCCCGCACCAGATTTTGTCTAGTGCGTTGTGTTCGGCGTCGGCCCGCGCCCGGTATCTGCTGCGGTTCGCCTTTCACTTCGGCACCGCGTTTGGCGATTTCTGCTCGGACCGGTTCAAATTCCTCAAACAATTCATTCACCTGCACGTAGGCGTGCCGGCGCTGTCGACAGACCTGGCAACTATTTAAATGATGTTCCAGCTCGTTGCGCTCGCCATCGGTCGATTCGCCGTCCAGCGAAGCGCTGATCAACTGCTGATAGTCTTCACAGCTTTTCATGCTTGTTCTCCGCGCGACTTATCTTGAGCCAGCCGCGCCGGCTCAGTTCGTCTGCAAGCTGATTGCGCGCCCGGTAAATCCAAGTTCGCACTTGGGGTTTGGTGCATCCCATAATTTTTGAAATTTGCTCGTAACTTAACTCGCCGGTGGTGCGTAACTTTAATGCCTCCGCCCATTGATCCGGCAATTGTTCAATCAACTCATCCAGCTCCAATTGCAGTTGAGCCGTCTCATCAGACACGCCATCCGACAGCGGTTCGTTAAACGGAGTGAGGGGCGTGGTCTGGCGATATTTTCTTTTCCTCAACAAATCGATGGACAGATTGCGGACGGTTATGAACAACAACCCGGCAAATCGGTTTTCATCAACCGTACGGCCATCTGACTGATATTGTGCCAGCCGGCAATAGGCTTCCTGTACGATTTCTTCTGCATCACTTTGATTGCGCAACAACCACGCGGCATATCGTTTGGCGCGGCTGCCATAATCGTGGTGCAGCGCCGCCAGCAACGACGGCGATGAGGCCTTGGGCGTCATGTCCACCGGTGAGTTCATTTGATCTGCAGATCCCGTGAAAGCGCCGTCCATTCGTCCAACCGGCGCTAACGGTTCCAAGGACGAATCAGGCGCACCATGATCGCAACGAAATCCATAATTCGATGAAAATCCGGCGATATTGCCCGAAATTCGGCATTTGACGCAGTATTTCGACATGGCCCGATCGCTCCGGGCCGGTACCAATCAATCCCACCACCAGTTGGTTTGGCCCGCCAGGCCCTGGGTCGCCAGGCCGCGTCGTTTGTCCAAGCGATTCGATTTGTCGATTTGAATGTTGGCAGCGTGCCAGGCATCGTCCGGCGTTACCAAAACGCCCCCGGACGGCGCAATCAGCCTGTGATTTCGCCAAGCCGCATTGGCTGCAAACGGCGCCTGTCGCGGTACCGCCAACTTGTCTGTTGGCAACCGTTCGGTATCCAGCAACAAACCCGCGTCAAAACTGACTCGGTCGAACGCGCCGCGCTTGTTCAAGTAGGCCGCCGCCACCAACAACTCGACCATGTTTCGCAATTGAGCGTAAACCGGACTCAACTCGGCGATCCGGTCGTAATGCTTTGTAAACGCGGTTGCGTAGCGACGGGTGGCTGGACCTGGTTTATTGTCCAGCTTGCGCATTTGACCCTGCGGCCCGATTCGATAGTCTTCCGTCCCCAACTTGACGACGGCACCGGTAAACTCGAGCAACAAGTCGTCCGGACTGGCGATGACTCGCCGGTAGTCGGGTGAAAACCACCATCGCTGTAACATGTATTTGCCCGGTCGTTTTGATTCGCTGAAAAAGGTCGGCATATCGATCGGCGGTGGCTGCCGCCCGATGGCAATCAGCTTCATCAAATAGTCGGCTTCGACCATCACCCGCGCCATTTGCGTATCGGCGGGGATGCCGAATACAACAATATTGGCCATTCCCAATGCGCGCTCGATGGCAACCACGCTGGTCGCCGCCACTTCGGCTTCGGCGTGTACTGGAATAGTGTTGGGCAGCGATCGCTGGTAGTCGCTAAGTCGTTTCAGACCGTCGGCTGTCGGGTTGATGGAACAGCCGACCCACTGATTCGGACGATCGTTGTCCTGGCTGCGCAAGGCGACCAGCAGGTCATCCAGCATGATTGTGGGCCGACCGGTATAGATGCCCACCGCGCGTCCATCAGCGTCGCGCGTCCAGCCTTCGGCCGGACCCGCCAGGATCACATCCTTTTCGTCTGGGAGAGCAAACACATATTTGAGACTGGTCAATCCGGCCAGGTGCGCCATCGTTTCGGTCGGTTCAAGCCCTTCGTCCACACATCGCTGCAAGGCAACCGTCAGTCTCCGCAATGAAATTTTCCGCAAGTCGCTTTGCTGCCAGGTTTCGCGCGGCAGGCGCGTTTGCGCAAAAACTGCGTTCCGCATAAACTGTTGACCGCCAGGCACGGCGAACTGGCGTATGTTAAAAACGCCGTCGGCATCGACGCTCACACCAAACGTCGGCAATTGGACGACCCGCGCCGGAGGAGGAATTTGAATCTGCGCGGCGGCCAGGGGAGTGAAAACCACGGCAAGAACAAGCGTCTCAAGCGAAAACCAAATTTTGCGGCGCATGAAGGAATTCGCAAAGGTCATGGGATACCCTTGTCTCGTGAGATACGCCCCTGCCCTGTTATCATAACATTGGCGCAGCAATGCGGGTAACCAGTTCCGTTAGTGATTGTGCATTCAGTTTGTTATGACAATTACCAAAAATAAGTCGCAGCATCATCGCACGTCGAATCGTGAGCCGGTGACCAATCCAACGTCGGACCCGTAAAATAGCCAATATTTCCGGCAAATACTCGAATAGTTAACGAGCAAATTCTTTTGCGGAGGACTATGGAAAATCGACGGCTTACACAGCAGCTAGACCAACTCCTGGCGGCGCCGATGTTTGCACTGTCGATCGTCGTGTTGGGGCTATTTGCCGCTATCTTGCACTCTTTCCCACTGGAAGACGCCGGGCACGTCGTGCGCGGCTGCCTGGTTGCCCTGGCGATCCTATACCCAATTTATTGGGCGGAGACGGTAGTCCACGCAGTGACGGGCGGGGGGCGCTTGCGACAACATCTGTGGTTTTGCTTGATTCCTATCCTGCGGATTGGTGCGCGGGATCATGACGGAGGTGATACCATTTGGTTGCCGACCATGGGCTGGCGAAAAGTCGATCGGTCATTGGAACGGTTTCTGACGCGGTTTTTCAGCGTGCCCATGATCGTGATCGCGCTGCTGGTTTTGCCGGTGATTATTCTGGAATTTTTCTTGTACCAGCGGATCGAAAGCGATCCGAATTGGCGAACGGCGATTCAGGTTACTGTGGCTTTCATTTGGGCGGCATTCACGTTCGAGTTCGTGGTGATGATCTCGATCGTCAAATGGCCCACCAATTATGCGCGGCGGCACTGGATCGACCTGGCCATCATCTTATTGCCGCTGTTGGCATTTTTGCGAGCTGTACGACTGACGCAACTGTTTCGCATCAAGCACCTGGCCAAGACCGGGCGGCTGTATCGGCTGCGTGGGCTGGGTCTGCGGATGTGGCGCGGTTTTGTGGCACTCGATTTCATCGACAAACTGCTGAGCCGCAACCCCGAGCGGCGATTGGCCAAACTGGAATCCATTCTGGAAGACAAACAACACGAAATGGGCGTGCTGGAAAAAGACATTGCCCGCCTGAAGAAGCGCATTGCCGAAAAGGAATCAAAAGCTGCTGCCCAAGCTGACCAGCCAAGGCCTATACCGCCATCAAAGGAAAATTCCGATGACAACAGCGATCGTCTGGCTGGCGGCCGCTTGAACGACGATGCTGCCACCGAAAACCTGGCCAAAACGGAACCTTAGAGACATCACTGCGGAAGTTGTGGGTTTTTTGGTTCAGTTGCCGGACCGGAAATAGTCGATCTTTGCAATTGGTGAAACGTCAACAACGATGCAACGGTTCATTTGCAGCAGTTGGCATCGCTACGCAAGCTTTACTTGAGCGGAACCTGAGTTACATCAATCGCCATCCAGGCGGAATGCTTGTTTAACACCAGATAACAGGCAGCATTTTCGTTGATGGATTGACCATCCATCGGTTGACTACTATCTGATTTGCTACACCGGCAACGAAGCGCGGTATCCGTGAATCTGGTATACTTCCAACGCTTCTGTGATTTTCCTGATTCGCGCCGTTCAGAATCATTCGATGGGTGTCGATTCTCAAACCCGTTGGTGGATGCTCGGTTTGCTGTCGGTTGCCGAACTGTTGGGCATGTCGTTGTGGATGACGGCCAGTGCGGTGACGCCACAATTGGCCGAAATATGGGGCCTCACAACGGCGCAGTCGGGATGGTTGACCACCAGTGTGCAAATCGGATTTGTGGCCGGTACGGCCGTGGCCGCGGTGCTGAACCTGGCAGACGTGTGGTCGAGTCGAAACTTTTTTGCCACTAGCGCCGTCTGTGCGGCAGCCAGCAACGCCGCTCTGCTGCTGGAAAGCGGTTTCCAGCTGGCGTTGGTAGCCAGATTTCTCACCGGTTTTTTTCTGGCCGGGGTTTACCCACCGGCTATGAAGATGATCGCGATGTGGTTTCGTGACGGTCGCGGCCTGGCAATTGGAACCGTCGTCGGCGCTTTGACCATCGGCAAGGCATCTCCGTACCTAATCAAATTGTTTAGTGGCACGTCCTGGCAAATGGTCGTTGGCGTTTCGTCGGCCGGGGCCCTAATCGCCGCTGCACTGGTCGCGTTTTTGTACCGCGACGGCCCTCATGCTTTCGAAAAGCGGTCGTTTTCGTGGTCGCTGGTGGGAACCGTTGTGCGTCATCGTCATACGCGACTTGCCATCGGCGGGTACCTGGGCCACATGTGGGAGCTGTACGCGATGTGGACGTGGGTCCCGGCATTTTTGATGGCCGCTGCCGCGGCGGCCGGCGTCGAGTCCAGTTGGTTGTCCGATCTCACAGCGTTTTTGGCGATCGCCGCCGGCGGGATTGGTTGCGTTTGGGGCGGGCTGGTTGCGGATCGGATCGGCCGCGAACGGTTGGTGAACCTGGCCATGTTGATCAGCGGGATGTGTTGCATCGTGATCGGTTTTTTGTTTGGGCAAATGTTCTGGCTGGTGGCCGTGGTAACGATTGTCTGGGGGTTTTTTGTGGTGGCGGATTCAGCCCAATTCAGTGCGATCGTTACGGAAGTCGCGCCGCGGCATGCGGTCGGTACGGCGTTGTCATTGCAAACGTCCGTGGGATTTTTGTTGACGACGGTGACGATTCAATGGATAGCCCATTTGGAAACAGCCATCGGTTGGCGATACGCATTTGCGGTTTTGGCATTGGGTCCTGTATTCGGAATCTTGACGATATCGGCATTACAAAGATTGCAGCAAAAAACATAACCAAAGTCGCCAGACTTCCGAGGCATTTTGCAACGCTTTAGCCTCTCGTTGCATCGCCTTTTATTCCGATGAACCGGCCGCCAATCTACAACAGAGCCGCGACCGTCAGGGAGCGAGCATCCGGTTCCATCCTTGCTAACGGTCCGGCCTCAATTGCGGTGCGACGCTGTCCAGCGACTGAACTCCACACGAGTTCAGCTCCTGCCTCAACGCGATGGATTTAGATGGGTGGTTAAAATTTCAACGAAAATAGACCACAATTGGAAGTTGTTTATTAACTCTCACCACGAAGATATCAACTGGCGATTCATGAAACTAAACATCGTTGCCGCAATTGTTGGTGTAATAATTGGTTGTTCATTCGCCGTGCCCATGGCGGGGCAGACGGTATCGGATATTGGCGAATGGCCTCAGTTTCGCGGACCGCGCGGCGATGGGCACGCCAATGCCCACGACCTTCCCGCGCAATTTGATGATCAACATAACCTGACATGGAAAACCAGCATTCCCGGTCGCGCCTGGTCATCGCCCGTCATCGTCGAAGATCAGATTTGGCTATCGACGGCGCTGGAAACCAAGTCGACCGGTGAAGAACTGGAAAAGAAAATGGCCTCGGCCAGGATCGGAGGCATGTCGGCGTATTCCCAAGTCGAATTGCAGGCGTTGTGCGTCGATCGCGAAACCGGAAAGATTACCCAAAAGGTGACGCTGTTTGAAATGGCGGATCCACCCTTGATCCATTCATTAAACAGTTTTGCCTCGCCAACGCCGGTGATCCACGGTGAGCGGGTGATTTTTCATTTTGGCACATTTGGCACGGCATGCGTTGATCGGGCTTCGGGAAAAGTGTCCTGGCGCACCCAAGAGTATCAACTGGATCACGAAACCGGACCCGGAAGTTCTCCCATCATTTGGAACGATTTGCTGATTTTCCATTGCGATGGTTATGACCAGCAATACGTGGTGGCGCTGGATGCGACAACGGGCGAACAGATCTGGCGGACGCAACGTAGCGGCAAGTTGCACGAACAGGGCTCCTATAAAAAAGCCTTTTCTACGCCAATTATCATTCGGAGACGGGGTCAGGATGAGCTTGTGTCGGCGGCATCGAACTGGATTTACGGATACGATCCCGCCAGCGGTGACGAACTCTGGAAAGTCAGCTATGGCCAGTTGGGATTTTCCAACGTGGCCAGGCCGATTGCCGACGCCCAGACCATTTATGTATGCAGCTGCTTCATGCAATCCAAGATGTTGGCGATTGACGTTTCGGGATCCGAACCGCCGACGGACGACGACGTTAAATGGTCGGTCAGGGGTCAAGTGCCAAACATGCCGTCGCCCATCCTCGTCGACGGCCTGATTTATTTCGTGAGCGACCGCGGCATTGTCTCCTGCGTCGATGCCGAGTCGGGTGACCAGAAATGGCGAGAGCGACTTGACGGTGAGTTTTGCGCATCGCCTTTATATGCCGACAACAAATTGTATTTTGGCAATCGCAACGGCCAGCTGTTTGTATTAGTGCCCGACCCAGACAAACTTAACTTGCAAGAAACAAATCAATTGGATTCGGCGATCATGGCCTCGCCGGCGGCCGTGGGCGATTCGCTGTATGTGCGAACACGGGATTCGCTTTATCGATTTGGCCAAGCAACTTCAAATTGAGACGCGGCAATCGTGTCGTTGATGGATCATCCGCTTCAAGACGTTCGTCTGATTCTGGTCACTGGACAAGGCCGCTCGGGAACGACGGTTTTGACCAAGGCCATCGCCAGTCACCCCGACGTGCT
>JBFILF010000227.1:0-8579 GCA_041599835.1 Pirellulaceae bacterium | reverse complement strand
TTTTGCCCATCATGCAGAGCATTTTGAGCTACTTGGGGTGCGACCCGCATTGTTACGATCAGCGGCTGACGAATTCCAATTTCGGATTGCGGTTTAATTATTATCCTCCCATCAGCGATGTTGATGACCGGTCCGGTGCCGGTCGGATTCTCGGTCACGAAGACGTGGACCTGTTTACTATCTTGCCAGCGCCGGAAGTCGAAGGACTACAGGTCTTACACCGCTCGAGTGGCAAATGGATCCGGCTAAATCCGCCGCCCGGCAGCATCATTCTCAACACCGGCGATTACATGCAGCGCATCACCAACGATCGGTTGCCATCTACCACGCACCGGGTTTCCAAGCCGCGCGACCGGTCGCTGTTCGGCCAGCCGCGTGTCAGCTTGCCCATGGCCGTCTATGTATGGGAAGAGGAAATTCTCGATGTGTTGCCCGGATGCGGGAATCCGAAATACGAGCCGATTAGCGCCATCAAGTTTCACACGCATTGCACGAGTAAATTCTACGGCGACGAATATGCGGTGGACCAATCCGATCCGTAAAATCGGTGAGCCGGACGGGCATGCGAATGATTTGGCCGATTAAAACTCCGCGACTTGTTGATCATGCAACGCCAGATGTAATGGACGCGTGTTGACCGAAGTGCACCGCCACTAGTCATGAGCCAGCGAGCGTCTTAGCGTTTCCTGCCCAATGCTGGTTCGCAACAGGTTGGAGACATCGCATAGTCGAACCAGCGTGCAATGAAGCGTGGCAATCAAGTCATTCGACGTCAGCATACCCACTGCCCGGCCTTGGTCGGTCACCGGCAGTGCCGAATAATGGTTTTGCAGCAACATGGTGATCGCCTGCTTGATGTCCGTCTCCGCGTTCACACTGACGGGGTCGGGCGTCATGATCTCTGCCGCCGTATGACCCAATCGCTTCGCATCACGGTCGCTGATAATCCCTAGCAAGGTTTGCTCCGCATCGACGACAAGCAGGTGGTGTATCTGTTCTTTCTCCATCAGGCGGCACGTGGCTTCGTGAGGATGATTCGGCGGGACAGTAATCAGCCGGGTGGACATCAAATCGCCGACTTTAATATCAGCCCGCATCACACTTTGCCATTGGGTGCGTAGAATCTTGTCCAGTGTATTACGTTTTTCAATCATCCGGCGTCGCACCATTGCCGCGGTTTTCAAGGGAGGTTTGCGGCGCGTGGCCGACGATTCTTCGCGCAACCTGTTGCGGCGCATATTGAGATAAACCGCGGCCGCGACGACAAAACCGGATGCGAAGCAAAACATCGTGGCCAATATGAGGCGGGCCCGTAAAGTCGTTGTCGACGTGTCGACCGGATCAACGGATGCTGCGGCCGTCGCATTCTGGGGATCGCCTTGAAGATGCAGCGCCTGACTGGCCTGCCGAAAAGTCGCTGTCTCAGCGTGAAGGACTATCCAAAAGCCCGACATGATGGCAACGATGACCCCGACTAGCACCAGCACCATTTCAATCGGCGAATATCCGCGTCGTCTCGCCATCAAGATTCCGTCTTTAATCCGGATTTTCGTCCCACGCGATTGCGCTTCGCGCTGGTAAATCACCCCACCGTCCCCAACATACACATCCTGCCTGCTTGTGATCGAATCGATCCGCGGTTTCATGCCTCCAGGTGGGAAAAATCTTGCACGGTGGCCCGGCCGGCGTGACCTTTGTAACGGTCAGGGAAGTACGAGTCGCATATTAGATGCCAGCCAGGTTGGGGTGTAATTTGTGATAGCCGTGTTGCCGGGCCCAAATATCCAGTGGCATCGCGCACAGTTCATCGACTTCGGGGATCGCCGCCGGTTCTTTCGAGACATCAACCAGGTGCAGATAAACGCGGCAACGCTCGCAGGCTTGCACCGTGACATGGGGTATCAATTCCGATTGAAAATAAGCCAGTTGTTTATCGTCTACTGCGTCACAAGCCGGACAACGGCCGCGAGGAAACGTCCATCGCTCATTGCACAGCGAACAGATCAGCGACAACGATTGACCGTGTCCCATCGTTTCCAGCACGCCAACTTGGGGAGGAAACCCACAGCGGGGGCAATGGCTTAATGACGGTTTGAAGGGGGCCGGTGGCTTGTCGCGACATGCCACTTGGGCGAGCGTTCGCGCAAAAAACGTATCGTTATCTCCCGTGGTTTGGCCATTCAGATAATCACTCACGAGTGCATCGACGGAGCATGGATCCATGCGGTCGGCAGCCATCCGCAGCAGCTCGGGCCCATGTTCCATTACCAGCCCGCGCAACGACTTCCAATGTGCCGCTGGCGAATCGCAACCGTTTGCCTGTATTTCTAGTGCCGTCCGCCCCTGCAAGTTGGCCAACCGCGAATAGAACTCCAGCACTTCGCGCGCCCAATCAAATCGGTGTGCCAGTTCACGGGCGCGCTGGCTCCGCTGCCGGCTTAGTTGTCCGAAATCTTGCGGAACCATTTCCAATGATGCGTCTTGGCCCAGCCCGGAGTGACCCAACCATGAACCATGCTGCGGAGCGACCCCGGAGTTGCGATTGTTGCCATATACAGGTGAATGATGATCAAACCGAGTGAAAACAGTGCCGCCAACGGATGCGCCAGGATCGCGGTCAATCGCAATCCGCGCGACATCGATTCGGGAAACCACAACACGAGACCGCTCAGCAACAATATCAAGCAACAAATAGACTGCAACCAAAACATCATTTTTTGTCCGGCGTTAAAACGCCCGGCTCGCGGCAATCCTTCCTCGTCGTGCATGGCATACTTGTATGATTTGATTAGCCAGCGTCGGTCGTCGGCGTCCAGCATCATTTGGCTGGCCCACCGCGAAAACATCAATAACAGCGCGACTGAAAACGCGACGCCGGCCCATGGATGCCAGGCGCGTATCGTTTCGCCGCCGCCAAGCAAGCCGGCCAGCCAGTAAAGTTTGGGAGACCACAGCGCCAACCCCGACAACGCCACGTACACAAAGCTTATGGCTACCGTCCAGTGCACCACGCGCTCAAACAAATCGAAGCGGACGATTTTTTGTTGAGTGTTTTCCATGGCGAATGTCGGATCTATGACTCCCGCTCCCGGCTTTCCTCATCATCGAATCGTTTGGGTCCGAACCGCAGGTAATGCAACAGCACAGCCAGTATCCCGCCCAGCAGCAACGTGTTGCCGATCCACTTCAGCGGACCTTTCCAAAGCCAAACGGAGAGCGGAATTTTTGGATCGCGGGGCAAACCATAGGACTCCGGCTGGCTGGCATCCGCCAATACGTACATCACGTTGGTGCCGCCAACGCCGGGTGGATTGTACACGCCTGCCTGGGAATGTCCTTCGCCACGTAACCGTGCGGCGCGCTGCTCAGCCTGGTCCAATAAGTCCTCGCGCCGTCCGAACGTCAGGCAGTTGGTCGGGCAAGCCTTGATACAGGCCGGTTCCAATCCGACTGCAGTTCGATCAGAACACAACGTGCACTTAAATACTTTTTTGGACTCGGGGTGCCGGCGCGGAACGTCAAACGGGCAGCCCGTGATGCAGTATCCACAGCCAATGCATTTGCTCTGATCAAAGTCGACGATGCCGTTATCGCGGATAAAAATCGCGCCGGGCGCCGGGCAGGCGCGGAGGCAACCCGGGTCCCGACAATGCATGCACTGGTATTTGGCCATGTGCCAAGCAAATTGATCCGGTTCGCCTGAAACTTCGTTGAACTTGATCAAGTTCCAAAAGTCGTGGCTCAAATCGGGTTGGGTCTGGTACGTGCCGTCGAATTGGCCCAGGTTAAACGGCTGGTCGTTCCACTCCTGGCAGGCCACCTCGCAGGCCTTGCAACCGATGCAGGTTGTGGTGTCGATCAATTTGGCAACCACCAGCGGCTCGCCCATGTCGGTCTAAACCTTTTTGATATCGACTAGGAATCCTTTGTATTCCGGCGTGCCGGAGTTGGGATCCAGCACCGAGGGGCTCAAATTGTTCACCAGTGGTCCGGTCACACGCCCCAGGTAACCCCAGTGAATCGGCAAACCCACGTGGTACACGGTTTTGCCGGCGACCGCTAAAGGTTTCAGCCGCGGCGTGACCATGGCCCGGCCCTGCACGGTGCCCCGCGCCGATGAGACTTCGACCAGGTCGCCGTTCTGAATGCCTTTTTCCGCCGCCAAGGCCTGGGGCAGCTCCACAAAAAAAGTCGATTGCAACGTTGAATTGGCGCGAATGTGCTTGGTCCAAAAGTGAAAATGTTCAGTCAAACGGTAGGTAATTCCAACGTACGGATAGGATTGAACATCACCCAGCTGGTCCCATTGGCCGCTGAAAATTCTGGCCAATGGATTCGCATTGACATTGGGATGCAACCAGTTTTCCACGGGCGACTCCGCCGGTTCGTAGTGTTCGGGAAAGGGCCCTTCGACCAGGTCGGCCGCAAACAACTTGGCAACACCTTCGGCGAGCATGATAAACGAACCATACGTATCGGGTGGCGCGTCGGCGCGATAATCCGGCACGTCCCCCACCCACCGTTTGCCGTTCCAGCGAATGCCGACGCGTCGCGGATCCCAGGGATTGCCTTCGGCGTCGGCCGACGCGCGGTTGTACAGCACGCGCCGGTTGGCCGGCCAGCTCCAGGCCCACTGGTGAAAGAAACCGAGCCCGGACGGATCGGTCAATTCGCGGCGGGCCATCATGTTGCCTTCGTTGGTAAACGATCCGCAGTACAACCAGTTGCCGCACAATGTCTTGCCGTCGTTGGTCAGCTGGCCAAAGCTACTCAGTTGTTGGCCGCTTTCAATTTCGCGTCCATTGATTTCACGCGCGACCTCTTCCAGCGACGGCGCGTAGGGATTGGCGTAGCTCCAATCCATATCCAGCAACGGCCCCGCCGCCGCGCCGCCCTCGCTTTCGTACAGTTGGCGAATTCGCTGAAACAAGTTGGCGATGATTTCCTGGTCCCGTTTGGCCTGCCCGGGCGGGGGGACGGCGGCATGCTTCCATTGCAGCCAGCGAGACGAATTGATAAACGCGCCGTCCTTTTCAGCAAAACAGGCGGCCGGCAACAAAATCACCTCGGTTTGCACATCGCCCACTGCTGGTATGTCTGGGTAATACTCGCCGGCCAAATGCTTGGCGTTCCAAAAACTGGCCGTCTCCGTCTCGAAACAATCGGCCACGATTAACCATTTCAACTTGCCCAGCGCCGAAATCATCTTGGTGGAATTGGGTCCGCCGGCCACCGGGTTCATGCCAAACGAAATCAACCCTTCGACATCACCATGTTCCATCCGGTCAAAAATCGAGCCCCAGCTGTGGTCGTCATCCGGATCGATTTTGGGCAAATTCTCATAGGCGAATCCGTTGGCGTTGGTGGCCTTGTCGCCGTAATAGGCTTTGAGCAGGCTGATCAAAAACCGATCGGTTCCCGACCAGTAGTTCATCGAGTTGGGTCGCAGGGCCGGCGGCGTGTTGCCCTGCAGGTATTCAGCCAACGACGTCTGATCAGACCGGGGAACTTTCAAGTATCCCGGCAACATATTCCAGGCGCCCAAGTCCGTTGCGCCCTGGATGTTCGAATGGCCGCGCTGGGCGTTTACGCCGCCGCCCGGCACGCCGATATTCCCCAACAACAATTGCATCATGGCAGCGGTATGGATCAGTTGCACCGAATGACTGTGTTGCGTCCACCCCAATGCATACAGGATCGTGCCGCGGCCCTCCGCGTGACCGGTCGAGCAGATGATGTCGGCGGCCTGGCGGAATTGCTGCTCGGTACATCCGCAAATGGAGGCCACCACGTCGGGCGTGTATCGCTGGTAATGTTTCTGGAGCAATTGAAACACGCAGTTAGGATCTTCCAATGACCCGTCCACTTTGACCTGGCCGTTTTCGTCCACCTGGTAATTCCAGGTCGTCTTGTCGTATTTTTCTCCATCCCAGCCGGAAAACATCCCTTCGCTGAAATCAAAGCCGGGGTCAACGAGAAACGATGCGTTTGTGTGCAAGGCGACGTACTGGCGGTGAATCAAATCGTTGCTCAACGCGTGGTGAATCAATCCGCCCAGAAATGCAATGTCGGTGCCGGCGCGAATCGGCGAGTAAAAGTCGGAGACGGCCGCCGTGCGATTGAAACGCGGGTCGATGCACACCAGCTTTGCATTGCGGTTGCGCTTGGCTTCCATCACAAAGCGAAATCCGACCGGGTGATTTTCGGCCGGGTTGCCACCCATTACCAACACCACGTCGGCGTTGGCCACGTCGGTCCAGCCGTTGGTCATGGCACCGCGCCCAAACGTGGCGGCCAAACTGGCCACGGTCGGGCCGTGTCACAACCGCGCCTGGTTTTCGTAGGCCACGATGCCCAGCGCAAATCGCAATTTGCCCAACAAGTAATTGACTTCGTTGGTGTCCGTACAGCCGCCAATCAGCGCCACGTTCGGCCAGCGATTAACCCGCCGGCCTTGCGCGTCATCCACCTCGAAACCCGCGTCCCGGCTCTGTTTGATCAGCCGCGACATCCGCTCGTAAGCTGCCTCCCAGGACAGCGGTTGCCATTGCGAACTGCCCGGCAGACGATGCAGCGGACGGGTCAGCCGGTCTTCGTTGACGATAAACCGTTTGAGTGTGATGCCTTTGGGGCACAGCGCGCCGCGGTTGATCGGGCTGTCCGGATCGCCCTCAACGTGCACGACGGTCGATCGCACGTTGTCGGAGTTGTCGCCCAGTGTGTGAATCACCACGCCGCAACCCACCGCGCAATACGGGCAGACGCTATGCGTTTGCCGAGTCCGCGAAATCTTCAGTTCTTTTACCTGGGATGCCGCCGCGCGCAAGTCAAAGCCATAGGCGGTGGTGTCCGTCAGGGCCAGGCTGCTGGTCACCGCGGCACCAGCACCCACACTGGCGCCGAGAAATTGGCGGCGAGAAAGTCCAGTCGACATCGAGCCCCTCACGAGCTTTCGTTCGCGGCATGACGAATCTTCGCAGACACCCGTATCGTAAGAGGTTGAAACAGACTGTCAACTAATCGCCGACACAGTTTGTTGGCGGTCATTAGTCAAAACCGATACCAATGCCCCCGGTTCCGCTCTGCCAGCGTGCCAGTCCCAGGCAGCGGTGGAACGTCAATCCGCGTCGAGAGGCAGCGTGAATTTGCGTTCGCCGCGAACGATGTCCAGCTCCAACTGCGCGCTGTGCGGCCAGCTGGCCAGCAAGCGGTGAATGTCGTCCACACTTGACACGATGCGCCCGTTGATGCCGACGATCAAATCGCCGGCTTCGACGAGGGCGCGATCGGCCGCGCCGCCGGGCATGACCTCAATCACTTCGACTGCGTGGCTGGACAGCAAATCCAACCGACGCACCATGCTATTCGGCAATCCAAAGGCCCGCGCCACCACGCCCAGTTCGCGGCGGCGAACCCACCCGTGACTCAACAATTCGGTAGCCACCCACCGCGCCGTGCGACTGGGAATCGCAAAGCAAATGCCCTGCGCGAATTGAATGATCGCCGTGTTGACGCCAATGACTTGGCCGCGGGAATCCACCAGCGGACCGCCCGAACTGCCCGGGTTGATCGGCGCGGCGTGCTGAATGATGTCGTCGATCAGTCGCCCGTTTTGGGCTCGCATGTTGCGGCCCACGGCGCTGACGACACCCGTCGATACAGTCGACTGAAACCCCAACGGGCTGCCCATGGCAATCACCAGCTGACCGACCCGCAACTGGTCCGAGTCTCCCAACTGGGTGTACGGCAGATCCGACGAAGCCAATTCCAACAGCGCTAAATCAGTTGCCGGATCGTCGCCGATGACGCGGGCATCCACCCGGTCGCCGTCGTGAGTTTGCGCCGTCAACTGCCGGCGACCACCGACAACGTGACTGTTAGTCAGCGCGAAACCGTCGGGCGTAATCAAAAATCCCGAACCGGATCCTCCGCGAGGGTGGTCGTCGCCGTGCACGCTGACTACGGCGGGCGAAACCTGGTCGACGACGTGAACCACCGCGCGGGAATAGGCGTCCAAAAAATTGGCGTCGGTTATTTCAGCTGGGTTCGATGGGTTGGCCGGCTGCCCGGGCAAATCCCGATCGTCGTTCAGGAATTTCACCGCTTGTTGCCGAGAGTCGTTCATGAGCGAATTGCTCCAAAGTTTTGAAGTTGCTTTGTCAGCATTGTTTGGCGGCACCACGAGGATGGCAAATGCGTTCACCATTGACCCGCAAATCCGCCTGTTCTGCCTGAACGATACTCTTTGATATTTCGAATTGCCCCAAGCGGGACGCTATTCAACCGCTTCTTTGACGCGCAGCAGTTTATTGGCCCAGACCAGCCGTGTTGCACGCCCTCACGATGGTCATCGTCAATCACGCCCAGTGCCTGGTGCCGCAACGTCAGTTGTGTTACCCCGTCACCTTCGGTCAACCGAAACTGCACGTGGCTGGTCACCGGGTAGGACATGAACAAGGGACCTTGGATTTCGATCAACCGCGGTGGTTTGATCACTTGCACGAATCCCCACAAGTGACCTTGCTGGCCGCCCAGATCGCGGAACCAGTGGCCGCCGGGCCAAGTTTCCAGCACCATCG
>JBFILF010000226.1:0-8581 GCA_041599835.1 Pirellulaceae bacterium | reverse complement strand
GTTGTCGTGTACCCGAGCGTGATGCAGACCACGTGCGTTGCCAGCCAGAACTGGGTATCGAGTACGGCCTGCAATACCGCAAACGTGTCGCCATCGCCAGCCAGGAAATGGGCAATCACCAAGGTGACGAATCCGGTAATTGAACAAACCACGTTACCGATTCCGATGCGATAGATTCGTTCCAGCACCGCGCCCAATACGACACAGCCCCAGCCGATAAAAACGGCGGACGAATACAAATTGGTCACGGGCGGGCGGCCGGAAATGTAAATCCGCGACAGGAGTGCAAACGTATGGATGCCGAGCGTCAATAGGATCAGCCAGAACGCGGCGCGATTCAGCGGTCCGCTCCACCCCAGCCAGGAAAGCGCTACCAGCACAAAGGCGATAACGTACAGCGCCGACGCGTGGTAGAACGGCGCGAAATGATTAAAGAATGCTTCGAAGCTGATCTTCGACAAATTCAAATCCGCGGGCGGTTCGGTATCCAACTGCGCTTGAAAACTCTGCAACTCGCCGTTGAACCTGGCGGCATCGCCCGCCTGGTACGCGGCAAACATCGCGGTCATTGCGGTGGTCGCGGGATGTGCCGATTGGCTGGCTACCGGCGATTGCAACTGGTCCTGCGCCCAAGCCGTCGAATAAGCTTGCCACGGGCCATTGCCTTCGATCGGCGGAATGCACAACGGTGGCTGGCGTCGCGCCAGCGCCTGCTGTTGCTGCAACACGGCCACAAAGTCGATGGGTTGCTCCGTCTGGCCGGTATTCGGCACGGTAAACGATTGCACCAGCAGATCGCGCAGCGCCAACTTGTTGTCCAGCGCAATGATTTTCTTTTGGTACACGCTCAAGCCGCCCGGATCCATCGTCCGCGCCAATGCGGCTTGTTTGTGTAACTCGTTCAAGCGCGGTTCCAACTCCGCAAACGAGTATCGCAGGCCTTTGCGCCGCGGCAGTCCCATCGCATCCAGCACCTCCGGGTGTTCGACGCGAAATGTGCGGTGTGTGTCCGACTCGCCGGGCCGGGCGATCAGATCCAACAGCCAGCGGATAGCCGACTGCCGGTCCCCCCGTTCGTCGACAAATGTCTGCCGGTCCGAAATGATCTGCAAGCTGTCGCGCGCCAGTGCGTCCAACGGTTTGAGCCGTCCCTGATCAACGACCGGCAATTTGCCAAACTCATATAACTGCATTTCGCCGGCGGGATGGCGCGGGGCCCGAGCCTTGGAGCCGATCCATCCGGCCAATACCACCACAATCAGCGCCGGCAAGATCCACTCCAGCCGGTTTCCCCAGCGCGTCGCTGCAACCGTCGCCGCTGATTGTTCGCGCACGGTTTCCGTCGAGGAACGTTGCTCGCCCGAGCGGCGTTTTAAAAACCGCATTAGCGCTGCGCCAAAATGAGCCAACAGCCCCGTAGCCACAATCATGCAAGCCACGTAGGGCAACATCCAGCTGCTGTTGCGGACGACCGACAAGGTTGTCGATTCAAACCCGGTCTCCGGATCGCGGAAGTAGCCACTCTGGTAAAAGGTCTCGCCGGAAAACCGCAACGGATTGTTCATCCAAATCTTGGTTTCCCGGTCCACATTGCGGCCGGACTCAACCAAACGCACATCGGATGAGTAATTCCGCGGCGTATCCGTGCCGGGATAGTCGTCCTTGCGCACATCCAACAGGGTCAGCGAGTAAGGTTTGTAGGTTCGCTTAAACCGCAGGTACAAATGATAGGTCTTTCCGTCCGCCTCGACCTTGTCTGGCAACTCGGCCGAAGTGAGCACCAGCCCGACCAGGTGTGTACCGAGGTCCGCCGCGGAATGCTTGTCGAGCAGCCGCAGATACGCGGCCGATTGATTGATCGCTCCGCTGGGGTCGGTACCCGAAACGGGTCGTATCGATTCGGCGATCCATTGCCGGCCGATGCCAGCCGTGGCCAAGTTCGGCATGTTCGGCCCGGCGGCTTGTACGCGAGCATTTTCCACAAATTGCACGACTTGAACATCGAATGGCAAGTGCCCGTGGCGAATGATCCGAGTGCCGCGGAGCAGCGATTCGGGGACCGACACGACCTCGTGCCGTCCCGGCTGGGACTTGTCGATAACGGCCAGTTCCAGGTTGCGGATATCGTAAACAAAATTAACCGTCTCGCCTTCGCGGATCCGCATGCGGCTCTCGACTGCCGTCAGCCCCACCAGCAGCTCGCCGCACATCATCATCCCGATACCGGCATGAATCAGCACAATCCCGGCTCGTTTTTGGAACACCAGCAGGCAACCCACCAGCAACACCAACCCGGCCAGCGTCCCCTTCCCGAGCTGCCAGAGAATGCGCAGTGACGAATCATCCAGCCGCCCGGCTTCGCCGCGAAACAGTGTCCAGATCAATACGGCCGCCAACGATCCCGCACCGCTGAACAGAAACCACCGCTCTGTCTGACGGCTCGGCTGCATTCTCCAGCCACCGTACAGCATCGCGCCGCATGCGATCGCCAATCCCGCTTGAAACAATCCCCACACGGCCGACCAACCGAACCATGCCACTTGGTTCAGGCCGTCGTGGCTGGCACCGGCGACAACGATCGACGCGGTTAACAGTGCGCCTGTCGTGATCGCCGCCAGACCGGCCAGCAGTCGGCGGCCACGCGCATAAACCTTGAAGCGGACGCTATGGGCCGCCACCAAATTGACCATCAACAACGTTCCCAGCAGCCAGCCGCCTGGAAAATAAAAGCCGCCCGAAACCTGAGGCGGGTCGGGGAAAAACGACGGAGGGAAAAATAGCTGAAAATCAATCCAGGTGATCAAGGTGCGAAAGTACTCATCAATCACCTGCCAGATATCCTTCTCGACCTGTGCCAGCGTACCGGCAAAGACCAGCACGATCGTCATGGCAAACAGTGTGACGGTAAACTTCAACGAGGCCAGCGCCATGAGGCCGTTGCGGATCGTCAGTCCTTCGTCAACCTCCACGGCAGCGCCGCGCTGTTCCACCAATTGCTTCGGTCCATCGTCCACTAGCAGACTATTCACCGGCGGCCCCGTCTTGGTTCGAAGAAAACTTTGCGGAACGGATCAGGGACTGAAACCGCATGCGCTCGCGCGCAGCCAGTTCGGCGTCACCTTTCAGTTTGAAAAACCAGGTCTGTCCCGCCACGTCGACCAGCGCGGCCAGAATCGCCTCGCGCGGCGTTGCCTGCTCCGGACCAAACAGTTCGACGTAGTCACCCGTCGTTTCCGCCAGTCGAATGTCTTGCAGATCGCTGGCCAACTGTTCCGCAGTCGTGTCGCCGAGGGCGATTTGATTCCTCCAACGATTGACATTGGCCAAACGCTCACCGCCGGACTGCGGCAAATGGATCACCGTGATTTCCAATTTCTGTTCGCCGTCGACCACTTCAAACGCCGCGCGGCGCATTCCGCTGACCTTCAGCGCCGTCCAACCTTCCGGGGTGGCATAAGTGAAGTCACCGTCGCCAGGTGAATCCACCGCAGTACCTAGTTGCAGACCGTCAATCGGCGGATGATCGGCCATGTTAAATCCAGCCGCGGCGGTATGACTGCCACCCGGCCGACCGACCAGATTCACAAGCGTCGCCGACGTGGCGTCGCTCAATTCGAATTGACGGATGTCGCCCGGCGAGTCGCCATCATCATCGGAGTTAATTGCAGCAATTGGAGCCAAGCCCAGTTCGCCGCGCCAGCGGTTGATATTTGCCAACACGTATTCGTCAAGGTCGCCGCGCGTATCCAGCGGAATAACGGTCAACTGCCAGGTCTGGTCACCGTCGGCGATCTCGATGGTGGCCCATCGCATGCCCGAAGCGGCACGCTGTTGCCACCCCTCAGGCAGATCCCAAACGGGCGGCCCCGTGTCACCCGTGAAACGCAATGACTTCACCAGCGCGGTAAATGGTTCTTCCAGTTTGGCGACGCTTTCATCCGGGCCGGTCAGTTTGAAAAACCAGGTTTGCTTTCCCCTGGGAACAATGGCCGCCAGCATGCGGCTTGCAACCCCGTCGGCCACAGATTGCGGTCTGGGAATCATCGGCGCGACGTCGCCAAACCCCTCGGGGACCGTGATCGAATATCGCGTAATCTCGTCCTGTCGGCTGCAGCCGATGACAGTTCCAATTAGGGCTGCAACAATGAACAATGCGAACCGCAAGGTCGGTCCCCTTTTTAAGAGGCTAATGAACCGCCGAAAAGCCGAAATTATCCGTGAAATGCAGGGGGAAACTTACCGAAAGTGCCCATTTTTGTAAACGTCTTCTTCCGAACGGAAATGCCGGCCATATTGCCTTGGATCACGCAAACAGCATTCTTCAATGCAGCCGTGGCCAAGGCTGTCGCGGGCCATCATGAATCGAGGTGGCCTGCGTTTAGTAGACGGGCTCGAACATCATATTTCTCACATGTTCCCGCAAGTTCTCCGGTCTTTTTTCTTTGGCGAGTCCGTAATCATAAGCCAGCTGTGCTACGGCCACGGCAATCTTGGTGGAAACTTCTCGGATTCTCGTCAGGGCCGGATAAATTCGGCCCAGGTCAAGATCCCGTTCGGTCACCTGGCTTGCCAGACATTTGGCCGCGGCGAAAAACATCTCGTCGGTGATCCGCCGCGCACCGCAAGCCATCGCTCCCAGGCCGACCCCGGGGAAGATATAGGCGTTGTTGCCTTGTCCCGGAACAAAAGCATTTCCTTGGTAATCGACTGGGTCGAACGGGCTGCCGCTGGCAAAAATCGCGCGACCTTGAGTAAACCGGTAAGCCTCTTGAGCCGAGCACTCGCTCTTGGATGTGGGATTGGACAGGGCAAAGATGATGGGGCGCTGATTGATCTCAGCCATGGTTTCCAGGATCGCTTTGCTGAACGATCCGGTGGCCCCGGAAACACCAATAATCGCCGTGGGCCGGAATCTCAGGATCGCGTCTTGGAAACTGTTTAACGGCGGATGATCCTGGGCGAATGGTTTTTTGTGCTCGGCCAAGTCGGCCCGCTGTTTGGTCACAAGTCCCTGCGTATCGAAGAACCAGCATCGTTGTCGTGCCTCACGATCTGACAGCCCTTCGCTTTTCAAAGCGCTGACAAGCAGATGTCCGATGCCGATGCCCGCTTCGCCCGCGCCCAGGAACAAAATCCGCTGGCTGCTGAGCTCTTGCTGCGTAATGCGCTGGGCGGAATACAGACCTGCCAACGTCACGCTTGCCGTGCCTTGAATGTCGTCATCAAACAGACACACTCGATCTCGGTACTGATCGAGCAAGCGGAATGCATTGATGTTGGCAAAGTCCTCCAACTGAATGATGGCGTTCGGAAATCGCGCCGTTGCGGCGTCTACGAACTCGGCAAACAGGTCGTCGTACTCTTGTCCCCGCAATCGTTCTTGGCTGAGCCCAATGTACAACGGATCATTCAGCAGATCGTGATTGTTGGTGCCAACATCGAGCGTAATCGGCAAACAATGAGTGGGATGGATGCCTGCGCAAGCCGTGTACAACGTCAACTTGCCGACTGGAATTCCCATGCCGTTCGCGCCGAGATCTCCCAATCCTAGAATTCGCTCGCCATCCGTAATGACAATGATGCGGACATCGGGATGCGGCCAGTTGCCCAGCGCCTCGCTCATCCGTCCTTGATCCTTGGCGGACAGGAACAGCCCGCGCGGGCGGCGGAAAATATGGCCATACAGCTGACACGCTCTGCCCACCGTTGGGGTGTAAATCAACGGCATCATATCTTTCAGGTGTTCGTTCACGACGCGGTAAAAGAGCGTTTCATTTCGATCTTGCAACGCCACCAGGTAAATGTAACGCTCCAGATCCGACGACTTGCGGTTAAGATTGTCGAGCACGCGCATGACCTGTTCATCTTGAGAGAAGACCCTCGGTGGCAAGAGACCGCGCAGTCCCAATCGGTCACGTTCCTCTTCCGTAAACGCCGTACCTTTGTTCCTGATGGGATCGTGCAGAAGTCTGACACCGCGATAGAACTCATCCTCCAGCTGAACGGCTGACCATTGTTGTTGTGTCATGACCTTCTCCCGTCGATTTCCCCGACTTGACCCGCTGCATTTTTGGCGCCGAGCATCCAATTTTGGGGACGGGCGATGCGGAGGGCTTTCTGTGGCCAAACCAGCCGCACCCCGGGTCGCAAGCAGCCGTGGCATTACCGGTCGCCCGGTACTCGTGAGCTGAATCGGCGCCTTAACTCCCGACGAGGCCATCACGGGTATTTCCAATCGAAGCCCACAGAGACGTGCGATTACGCACGTGTGTTTCTTGGCGATCGCGTTTTTGCCTGTATGGGTGTGGACCAAATTGCGGCCCCGGTGCTGGTACGAATATTGCATAAATAGCAGGGCAGGAGGACGGTTATGGCCGCATCTGAGCGCCCAGCAATTCTGCCGGTGACGGTCGCCGGAATTTGCTGTTTGCTGATTCTGTGGTGGCTGACATCCCCAACCGACCAGGAAGTCGTCCTGCGGTTGCCGGGCGAGGACTCCGTACCGTTGATGGCTGACGATTCGAATTCCGTCACCGAGATCGTGACGGCTGGCCGGCCCATCGTCGGCGACGGCACCGCTTCGACGGTGCGCCAAATTTGGCCCGGGTTTCGCGGCCCCAACCGGGACGGGGTTGTCCTGGATCAACCGACGCTGGCGCGTTCGTGGCCGGAGGCGGGTCCGCCAGTCTTGTGGTCCATCGAACTTGGCGAAGGTTACGCCAGTGCCGCGGTCGCGGCTGGTTGCGTCTACGTGTTGGATTACGACGAGGTGGCGAAGGCCGATACGTTGCGATGCCTGTCACTCGACGACGGACGCGAGATTTGGCGCAACAGTTATCCGGTGATGGTGACGCGCAATCACGGCATGTCGCGCACCATACCGGCAATCGTCGACAACTATGTGATCACATTAGGTCCGCGCTACCACCTTGCTTGCTGGGATGCCCAATCGGGCGATTGCCACTGGTTGATTGACCTGGTCCGCGATCACGGAGCCACCGAACCCAATTGGTATGCGGGTCAATGCCCGCTGGTCGATGGCGAGCGATTGATTATCGCCACCGGTGGCAACGCCTTGTTGATCGCATTCGACTATCGCAGCGGCGAAGTGCTGTGGGAGAGTCCCAATCCACGGCAGTGGTCAACCACGCACGCATCGGTGATGCCGATGGATTTCGGCGGGCAACGAGGCTATGTCTATTGTGGCAGTGGCGGAGTTGCGGGGATTTCCGCGGACGGTGATTTGCTGTGGGACACGACAGCCTGGCCAACCACATTTGCCACTTGTCCGTCGCCACTGGTATTACCCGATGGACAGATCTTTCTGTGCAGCGGCTACGGGCGGACCGTCGGCAGCTTGATGCTTCAGGTGCAATCGTCGGGGGACCGCCTGTTTGTGGAACAGGCATTCAGCCTTACTCCGGGCGAGTTTAACTCGGAACATCATACGCCCATCTTATTCGGTGACCATATCTATGGAGTTCGCAAGCGCGGTGGCGGCCAGTTGGTTTGCCTGAATCGCAACGGCGCAGAGCTATGGAACAGCGAGGGCGATCGTTTTGGGCACGGGCCTTACCTGATTTCCGACAGATTGATCTTCGTGATGGACGATCACGGTGTTTTGACGCTGGCCGAAGCAACTCCAGAAGGTTACGTCCGCCTTGCGCGCCACGAAGTATTCGCTGACGGACACGACGCCTGGGGTCCCATGGCGCTGGTCGATGGCCGCTTGATTGTTCGAGACATGACCCGCATGACTTGCCTGGATATCGCGCTGAGGTGACCGATGGCGAACGACGCAAACATGCCAACCGCGGCCCCTGACACGTCAACTGTACGAGGTCACCACCTGATGGCGCGCGTCCTGGTCGGCACATGCATCGTATTGCTGGCGGCCCTGGCGACATTCGTATTGGTCCGCCAGGAAATGTGGCTGGGCGGAACAGACAAACCGACCGCCAGTTTTGCTTTCAATTTGACCGACCAGTTGCATATTGACCCGCAGCTAATTGGTTACCGCCAGATCGGTTCGATTGACGTAAACATGCGACAGCTTCGCGGAATCGCCACTGGCCCGCAGGATAAGATCTACGTCGCCGGTGACCGCGCAATCCACATTTTTGCCGCTGCGGGCGACCCGCCGCACGTCGTTAACTTTGACTCCTCGCCTCTGTGCTTTGTCGTTGGCACCCAACAAGCCGAGTCGGGGCGATTGTATGTGGGCACGTCCGACGGAATTAAAATCCTGAGCGACGATTATCAAACGCTGGCTGCCTGGCCACTGCCAGATGAAAACGTGGTGCCCACGTCGATCGCTGTTGCCGATGACGAAATCTTTTTGGCCGACGCGGCTAATCGAATGGTCTGGAGGCTCAGCGCGACCGGAGAAGTCATCGGTCAGATTGGCAAACCGGATGCGCAGCGACAGATTCCAGGCTTTGTGATTCCCAACCCGTACTTTGACATCGTGGCCGGTGAAGAAGGCCTGCTGTACTGCGTCAATCCTGGCAAGCTGCAGATTTCCACCTATTCCTTCGATGGAGACTTGGGCGGATCGTGGGGCCGGGCCGGATCATCCGTC
>JBFILF010000225.1:0-8588 GCA_041599835.1 Pirellulaceae bacterium | reverse complement strand
GATCGACGCTCGTTAGCCCGGGCCGAATCAGCACATTGGGCGTGGTATTGGTTTCGTGCCACGTACCACCACGCTCGCCCAGCAACACCGTATTGGACAATCCGTCTGTAATTTCCTTCACCGGTATGCGGCTGTTGACGTTGAACACTCCGGTCGGGGGCCCCAGAGATCCGAATGGCGAGCAGACAAACGCGTCCACGCCGCAAGAACCGCCGTAATTCATCTTCTGAGTATAAAACGTGCCGCGATTGCCCGAGACGATTTCGACATTTGGATTGAGATCCGACAGCGGATCGGACGGGCACATGTAAATTGCCAGGATCGCATCGTGCAGCGATTTGTTTGTGACCGGATCGAAGTAAGGGTCATTCGGCGGATCAGTGGTTGTATCCATCCATAGTTTTTCCACACGCACGTTGTATTGGCGATAAAGATCTCTGCCCTCTAGATAGGGCATGATCATCGTTGCCCAACCCCAGCGGAACGACGCACATGGGGAGATGCCGTCGTCACATGGCTCGATCCATCCCGGCGGAAGCGCCCTGTGTGACGATTCAAAATTCAGGATGGCCAATCCCAGCTGTCGAATATTATTTAGACACGAGGTGCGCCTGGCTGCCTCGCGAATTTGCTGCACCGCGGGCAACAACAATCCGATCAGGATGCCGATGATGGCAATCACCACCAACAATTCCACCAACGTGAATGCGCGCCGCCGGTCGGCATGACGCTTTGTGCAGAAACCGCCCATCGCTTCCCTCCTCGTTTTCCGGGAATGACAAGATTCTGAAAAGAGTGTCGCTCTCAAGATTTTTGTCGCCGTATCTGTGTTTTGCAATCACTGAAGCCGGGACTTGCGCGCATTTCCTTCGATTGTAAAACAGCCCACGTCATCTAAAGGCGTGGATTTTTTGACCCGCATTAATGTGACCCGCATTAATGTGACCCGCATTAATGTGAGGCGTGTGGATCCTTGGGCAAATACACCTTGTACGTTTTGCCATCCACTTCCACTTCCAAATCGACTCCGGTTGTTTTCATAGCCAGCGCCAACTGTTCGTCTTGCAGTTCAAACTGGCTGCTTGCGCCGTCCTCGTCCGCCGCCGAGGCGGGGATTTCGAACGTCATCAGTTCCTTGGCAGTAAAGCTGGCCACCAATTTGTCGGCCTTGATTTTCTTTTCAGTTTTTTCATCCTCATCCAGAATGTAAAACTGGATAAGATTTTGATCGTATTTGGCGACCCATTCACCCGACAAACCGGCATCCTCGAAATGAAACATTTCGCCGCCGCGAGGTCCATGGTGATGTCCATGATCGTGACTGTCGTGCCCGGCGGGCTGGGTCATCACGTTGGAGGACTTCGGTTTAACAGCCTGCTGGGGTTCGCATCCCAGAAAAACCAAACCGAGGCAGGCGATGATGACTATTGTGTTTCGCGTAGAACTCATGACTCACAAATCCTTTTCAAAATCCGGTTTCCAACACCCGTTAGTTTATCGAAAAAGACCCATTCGACAATTGGATGTCGGTCCGTTGTCAAGTCGGTTTTGGGTATAACCGGATGGCATTGCCGTCGCGGTTCAATAAAAATGTTATCCCGCTCAGGGGAAATGATTTAAGACTTTGATTCGACAGGGCCCCGCCGCTTGGCGAATTTTGGATTCATAATCGACAACCGCCGTTGCATCGGCTGCCACGCCTGTACGGTTGCCTGCAAATCGGAACACGAAGTTCCCGTGGGCGTTAACCGAACGTGGGTCAAGTACATCGAGAAGGGGGCCTTTCCACATTCGCGGCGGGCCTTTTCCGTGATGCGCTGCAACCATTGTGATGCGGCGCCGTGCATTGACATTTGTCCAGTCACAGCGCTGTATCGCCGGCCTGACGGCATCGTCGATTTTGACAATCGGCGCTGCATCGGTTGCAAGGCTTGTATGCAGGCTTGTCCTTACGACGCCCTTTATATCGACCCGCAAACTCACACGGCTGCCAAATGCAACTATTGCGCTCATCGCATCGATCGCGGTTTGGAGCCGGCCTGTGTGATCGTTTGCCCGACTCAGGCTATTGTTTCCGGGGACCTGGACGACCCAAATTCCAACATCTCGTCGCTGCGGTCTCGCGAAAACGTTACCGTACGCAAGGGCGAAAAGGGGACGCTGCCAGCGCTGTTTTATATCGAGGGGGATCAGGACGCTCTGGAACCGTCGGCGACACAATCGATCATGTCGACGATGTGGAGTCAGCAAGACCGAGGCGTTGGGCACTACGCGAGTTTGTTGCAACGGCAGACCGGCGAGGACGGCGATGCGGGCCCGGCGATGCACCCACTGCAACAATTGCGGCAATTGTTGGACCTCGGCGAACCGAGCGACGGCGTTCTGATCCCCGATTCGAGCGATCCGCTGCAACGTGCCAAAGCCGCGGAAGTCCACCAGGAGATTTCGCGGCGGGCGTACGATGCGCCCAACAAAGGGACGCTATGGGGTTGGCAAGTTACCGCCTACGTGTGGACCAAAGCGATCGCGTCCGGCGTGGCGCTATTGACTTCGACCGCAGTGATCACGGGCGCGGCAGTTGTGACCGCTGCAACCGTGTGGATCACGCTGTTGATCGCCTTTCTGATGCTGGGCCTGACCGGATACTTGTTGACCATCGATTTGGATCAACCGCGGCGATTCTTGTACGTGCTGCTGCGGCCCCAGTGGAAATCCTGGCTGGTCCGGGGTGCTTACCTCTTGATGTTTTTTAGCCTGGCTCTGCTGGCTTGGGCCTGGCTTGCCGTCACCGGAACGGGGACCGAGCGTGGCGTGCTAATCGTCATGGTCAGCGTGGCCGCGGCCCTGACGGCCGTTTACACCGCGCTACTGTTGGCCCAGGCCAAGGGTCGCGACTTTTGGCAAAGCACATTGTTGCCGGTGCACATGCTGGTTCATGCGCTGCTGGCTGGCGCGGCGGTGTTCTCACTGATATTGCCGGCGGCAGTCGAAGCCAGCTGGGTTGATTTCGTCACCTTCGTTTTGGGCGGGAGTCTGATCACCAAGCTGCTGATTGACGGTTTTGAGTTGACGGTTCCGCACGCGACCAGTGACGCACGATCGGTCGCCAAAATGATTACTCGCGGCCGCTATCGGGGACTGTTTTGGATGGGTGTCGTGTTATTGGGTGTGTTGGTGCCGCTGTTGTTGATCGTGATCCCCGGTGTGTGGTTGATGCCGATTGCCGGGTTGCTGGCGCTTATCGGGCTTTACGTTTCGGAACACATTTGGATTCGGGCACCGCAACAGTTGCCGCTGAGCTGATTGAAAGGGGACGCGCACGCATGTCGGACCACCCAAAACGCAGTTGGATTGAACGGCTGGCCACGACGTTGCGCGTCATTCCGGACATCGATTCGGAACTGACGTCCGCTGCGGCTGGGCCCGCTGCAGGCGTCGCGTTGCAACATTATCCGCCGATGGACCAATGGGACGACTGGCAGGAGTACGATCCGGCCCAATGGCCGGTGAAATCGCCGCGGCAATACACGCTGGTCCCAACGACTTGTTTTAATTGCGAGTCGGCTTGCGGGCTGATTGGATACATCGACAAAGAGTCGATGAGTGTCCGAAAATTCGAAGGCAATCCAAACCACCCGGGAAGCCGCGGTCGCAATTGTGCCAAGGGACCGGCCACGATCAACCAGATCAAAGATGTCGACCGCATCCTGTATCCGTTGAAACGGGACGGCCAGCGGGGCAGTGGCAAATGGAAACGCGTCAGTTGGGACGAAGTGCTCAACGATTTAGGTGGCCGCATCGGCCAGGCGTTGCGTGAGCAGCGACACAACGAAATCGTCTATCACGTGGGGCGGCCGGGCCACGAGGGCTACACCAATCGCGTATTGAAGGCCTGGGGCGTGGACGGTCACAACAGCCACACCAATATTTGTTCCGCCGGAGCGCGTTTTGGCTACGCCATTTGGCACGGTTTCGACCGGCCGTCGCCCGACCACGCAAACTCGGATTTTATATTGCTGGTCAGTGCCCACCTGGAATCCGGCCATTACTTCAACCCGCACGCGCAGCGGATCATGGAAGGACTGCGATCGGGGGCAGAATTGGCGGTCATGGATCCAAGGCTGTCCAACACGGCGAGCGTCGCGGATTATTGGCTGCCGACCCAGCCCGGCAGCGAGGCCGCCGTGTTGCTGGCCATGGCCCGAATCATTATCGAGCGGGAATTGTTCAACGAGCCGTTTTTACGCAACTGGGTCAACTGGCAAGATTACTTGTTTAATCGACACCCTGGCCAATCGGTTACTTTTGAAAGCTTCATATCGGCGCTTAAACAGGAATACGCCGAATACACACCGGAGTTTGCGGCGGCCGAATCCGGCGTATCGGCTGAGCAGATAGTCGAAGTCGCGTTGCGCATCGGCCGCGCCGGCACGCGACTGGCCGCGCACAATTGGCGGAGCGCGAGCAGCGGCAATTTGGGCGGCTGGGCGGTGGCCCGCTGTCTGCATTTCTTGAACGTGCTGACGGGCAGTGTGGGCACGGTGGGCGGCACGTCGCCCAGTGGTTGGAACAAATTCAAACCCAATTTTTTCGACGATCCGCCAGCCAGCCGCTTTTGGAATGAGCTGCATTTTCCCAACGAGTATCCGTTGGCGCACTACGAAATGAGCTTCTTGCTGCCACACTTTTTAAAAGAAGGCCGGGGACGGCTGGACACGTATTTCACCCGTGTTTTCAATCCCGTGTGGAGTTATCCCGACGGATTTAGCTGGATCGAAGTGCTCAGCGATGAATCCAAAATCGGATGCCACGTGGCACTGACGCCGACGTGGAATGAAACGGCCTATTTTGCCGACTACGTTTTGCCGATGGGACACGCCAGCGAACGTCACGATCTGAACAGTTACGAAACGCACAGCGGTTTGTGGATCGCGTTTCGCCAGCCAATTCTTCGCGAAGCCGCGCGGCGAGCTGGCAAACCGGTGCAGTTCACCTATGAAGTGAATCCCGGCGAGGTGTGGGAAGAGGATGAGTTTTGGCTGGAACTTTCATGGCAAATCGATTCGGTCGGCGACTTGGGAGTTCGCGAACACTTCATTTCGCCTTATCGTCCCGGCCAGAAGATTACGATCGACGAATACTACCAGTACATTTTCGAAAAAACCCCTGGGCTTGCGCAAACGGCGCAGCAACATGGTTTATCGCCGTTGGAATATATGAGGCGCTTTGGAGCGTTTGAAGTTGAAAAGTCGTCGTATCAAAAACACATGCAGGTGATACCCGACGACGAATTGGCCGAATCAACGTTCGACCAGAACACGGGTTCCGTCGTGAACAAGGACGGCAGCGTGATTGGCGTGATGGTCGACGGCCGGCCGCGCCGCGGATTTCTTACGCCTAGCAAAAAACAAGAGTTATATTCCCCGACGTTGGCCGAGTGGGGATGGCCGGAGTACGAAATTCCGACGTACATCAAATCGCATATTCACACCAGCCACATCGATGCGTCTCAAAACGAATTTGTGTTGTTGCCCACGTATCGGCTGCCCACGTTGATTCACTCGCGAAGCGGCAATGCCAAATGGCTGGCGGAAATTTCCAACCGCAACCCGGTTTGGATACACACCTCGGACGCCCGTCGCCTTGGTGTGAACACTGGCGACCTCGTTCGTGTTTCGACCGAGATCGGTCATTTTGTCGATCGCGTGTGGGTCACCGAAGCGATCAAGCCGGGTATTGTCGCCTGCTCACACCACATGGGTCGCTGGCGCCGGGCGCATGATCCGCCAGCCAATCGCTGGGCCACCAACCCGGTGGAGATCCAGCGGGATGAACAGACTGGTATGTGGACGATGCAGCAAATCTCGCGGATTGAGCAGTTTGACAGCGATGACCCGGACAGCTCACGAATATTCTGGTCCGATGGCGGCGTCCATCAAAACTTGACGTTTCCCGTCCAGCCGGACCCGATCAGCGGTATGCATTGTTGGCATCAAAAGGTGACGGTCACCAAGGCGGCCGCCGGCGACCAGTACGGAGATGTCGCGGTGGACACCAATAAGTCACAAGAAATTTATCGTCGGTGGCTGGCGATGACGCGGCCTGCGCCGGGGCCTGGTGGATTGCGGCGTCCGCTGTGGCTGAACCGTCCGCTGCGACCGGTCGACGAAGCTTTTTACATTGTGCCTTCCGGGCATTCTTGAGAGTCGACCGAGTACTTGCCCATTGGTTCGCCGGTAATCGAGAAGGTGTCCATCGTGCGCAGTGGTGGCGAATAAATGTGCAATGTCATCAGGTTTTCACCGGCCCCCTGCAAATTGGAAACCTGGTGGACGTCGGCATCCTGCGAACAACAAACCTGTCCAGTGGTCAAATCCGAGCTTCTGGTCGCCTTGAATTGGCCGCAGGGAGTTTTGGTAAACAGCGTCTCCGTGGCCACACCCTGCATCACGCGCAAGCCGCACGTCGAATTGGCGTGATTATGAATCGGACTGCGCTGACCACTCCGCCAGCAAATGCAGAGCAGCTCGTACCATCGGCCTTCACAGATCAGATTGCGGCGATAACAAGCGTCACCGAAATGGGCAAATGGCTTCAATTCCGAAACCGTGGTTTCCAATTTGGACAACTGGTCGCGCAATCGTTCCAGCGGAACTCGACTTTCCAGCGCGTTTAGAAAATCGACCAGCGAACAAAGGCTTTCGGGAATCGCGACGGTGCTCATTGCATTTCCAATCATGTCGAGCCCACCGATCGTCAACAGTCTGCGTCCATCAACGGTCGGATACCACTAAATTATGCTACCACATCCCGCAGCAAGTCAACGTGTTAGATGCATACCGCCACGATTACACGGCGAAATCCGGACTGCGAAGCGGATTGGAAAGCCTGAATCAATTAGCGATCGTAATCTGATCGTCGATACGAAAAATCCCCGGTTCAAGCCGAGTCATTCGGATGATCCGTTCCCGTTCATCTTCCGTCGCCACCGTCCCGGTCAGAACGGCGGTCGTGCCTTGGATCGACACATTGATATTGGCTGCCAATTCGGCCACGGCCGGTATGCGCGCCAATCGTTGTCGCATCTCCGTTGAATGCTGGGCGGGCGTCATGCGATTGTTGACGACGATTTGCGGATTAATTCTGGTTCGCAATCCACGCCGGGCAACTTCGAATCCATTTTGCTGCGCCGTCGCTTGGCCAGCTCCGGCGCCGCGGCCACCAAACTGGGTGGCGCCGCCAATGCTTCGGCCACTGGCCCCGCCCGTGCCAGTCGGATCCAGCAAGCTGCGGGGATGAACCAATTCCTGCGTTTGATAAGCTTCGATGGACCGGCCGACAAATGGCTGGATTCTCAAGTTCTCGATTTCCACTTCGGGTGGCTCGATGTTGAACAGCTGCAAGGTTTCGCCCAAATCAAACTCGCCGGTTTGAAACTGACTCGAGGTTTCCGGGGTGGGTAACACCGGAGTTGGCGTCGCAACCGGGGCAGGAGTTTGAGGCTGGTTGACTGGAAACCCGTCGCCTCCCGTTCCCGTTCCAGTGCCCGTACCAGGGCCTTGGGCCGACACACACAAAGGCAATGCCATGACGGCAATGACAAATGTCAACAGCTGGGCAAGTCGCAATTGGGTTCGCATCGTACTCTGTCAAGGTGTCATACGGTCGGATTGGGCTTGGCTGCCGCTGTAGACTATGATCGGCGGGATCATCGATTGAGTCAATTCAATCGCCCGTCAAACGAGGTGCCACCGAAATTTTTTCACAACCGATGCCATTGAAACCGGATTTGCCCGAAAAAAGATCGATCTTAATGGGAAATTCGAAACAATTGGCAAGGTTGTCGGGTTTAGACATTACTTAGTTTTGCGGGAGCTGTGCGCCCAATTCCCGACCAAGTCCGAAACCAGGAGCGTGCAGCTTGGCCGCTTAACATTTGAAACGCAATTCAAAACGCACGCCAACGAACCGCCGCCCTATTTGAGTCCGGGTCTCAACGCAAGGCACGTAGTTTTCACACACACAGTTGTAAATTTAATGTTGAAGAGGAAATCCGATGAGTCGACGCCCCTTGGTTAGATCGTTGATGTTGGGATTGACGATCGCCATGCTTCAGTCATGGTTTGTCGCAGCGGCCGCTGCCCAACAGCGCCCCAAGGCCGTTGATCTGTTGCCGGAAAAGACGGTGCTGTATGTCCAATTGGACGATGTCAAACAGTTTATTCAAGACATGAGCGCCAGCGGCTTTGGACAAATGCTCCAAGACGAGCGAATCGCGCCGTTTGTGACTGAGTTGTACGGCGAAGCGAAAGCAGCTTACCAGGACATTGAAGAACAGGTTGGCGTCAGCTTTGACGAACTCGAATCGTTGCCGCAAGGCGAAATCTGTTTTGCCATTGTCACACCGCGGCGCGACGATCCCGCATTCGTTTTAGTTATTGACGTTAACGCTGAAACCGGGGCCGCCCAAAAATTGATCGATCGCGGTACATCACTGGCCGAAGGTGAAGGTGCGGTGACGGAAGTCCAAGAGCAAATGGGCCTGCAAATCCATTCCGTCGTGGAAAGCGGCGATGAACAGGTTCATT
>JBFILF010000224.1:0-8608 GCA_041599835.1 Pirellulaceae bacterium | reverse complement strand
GACGAGGAATATCGCGAACTCATCGCTGAGATTGAATTGTATCCCAATGGTTGGCGACAATGCGCACTGGCGTTTTTGGAACATCAAGCGTTGCAGCGCGAGATGGGGAGAATCGAAGCTGATGTTACTCCGGCCAAGTTAGCTGCCGAAAACGCCGGAGACCATAGCTCGCATGCTGCAGCGACGCTTGGTCCGGCTCAAACCACGGCATCTTGGCTGGCTTGGCTTTCAATGGCCATTTGCGTCGCCGTCGGATTGACATTGGGTTTCGTCATGCAAAGCGGGTTTCACGAATCGATTCGAGGGCGCGCCTCGATGGACGGATCGAATACCGAACCGCTGATTCAGAATTACAATAACCGGTCTCAGCCGGCGACGACCAATAACAGCGCAGTTCAGACGAACCGGGTCAACTTGAGAATGTCGTCGCCGGATTTTACGGAAAAGATCCGGATGGAAACAACGGTTCATGAACGGCGACGCATCCGGATTCGGCCGCTGGACTAATGAAAAAAGCCACCGGTCACTTGGCCCGGTGGCTTCTCTCGACGAATCCAATTCGGCGTCATGCCGTTTTGGAGAGTGTTATCTTCTGAATTGGCCGTCGTCTTCGTCGGCACTTCGCTCCGTTGCCACACCCGACTCACCGAAAAACTTGGTGGTGCCCTCGCTCACTTCATGGGCATCCGATTCTTCGCAAACGAGTTGTGCGCGGAAGCGGTGAACGCCTGGTTGGTGAGCGCTGGCAACGACGGTTAATATCACTTCCTGGTTGGGATCGATTTGGGAAATCGGCGTGAAAACCACCTGTCCGGTCATCAGTTCGTGCGTCAATCCCTTGGCCGACAACGGTTCAATGCCATCGGCAAACTGCATCAAGATCTTGACGTCGCGCGCTGCCTTGGTTCCGCGATTTCTGATGCGGATTTCGTAGTCAACGTCCTGGCCGGTGGGCAACGGACCCTTCGGATCGTGCACGGCCAGCACCAGGTCAGCGATGGCTTCGACTTTGGTTACGATGCTGTCAATGGCGGCCAAATCTCCGGCACCTCGTGCGGCGGCCTCGATTTGCACTTCACCGGCAAGATTGACGGTGCAATTGATTTCGTAGGTGCGCTCGTTTCCGGCCGATAGCATGCCGACATTCCAGCGAATGCCACCATCGATATTTTCCACGGTATCCACGCCCGATACATATTCAACTCCGCGCGGCAACGCAATCGCTGCCACGACGTCTTTGGCCATGGCGTCACCCGTGTTGGTCACGGTCAATTGATAAGTTGCCGAACTGCCCGCGTACTTCATTTGCGGGCCAGTAATTTCCACATCCAACGCCGCCCGTCGCACGGTAATGTTGCGGGAGTCGGATTCGGACAAATTCCCGTCGGCGGTAACAGTTGTGGTCAATTCCAAAACACCGGCTGACCGAGCAATCAACTCGACTTGGAATTGTTTTTGTTGAGCCGGTTCGATCAGGCCCAGCGTAGCCCGCTCACCGCCAAGTGCTTCAGGCAACATCACACTTACGTTTTCCGCCGTTCCTGTTCCGGGGTTGGCCACCGTCACGTGGTAAAGGGCTTTTTCACCAAACTGAACTTCCGCTGGCCCAGCGATCTGAATCGACAATTTCGGTTCGGTGACGTCGACGGTCGTTTTGCCTTGAATCGGCAAAAAGGTCCATTCGACGTCAACTTCAAACTGGCGGGCCTCAGTCGGCGTCAAATCCATGACGATTTTTTCCACCGCTTGCGGCTCCACGATGGGCAAGTTCCAAATCATTCGCGACTCTTGCGATCCATCGGTGATTTCCCTAGTGCCAATCGTCGGCTGTGAATCGTTTATTTCAATAAACGTGGGAAAATCAATCCCCACAATCAGGTTTTGCGCTGGGCGATTCCCCTGATTGGTGATGTGAATTTCATATTTGGCTGTTTTGTTGATTGAAATCTTTTTGGGACCAATGGCCTGAACCAAAATATTGGGAGCGCTCGTCGTAATCGTCGCGTTGTCCGACGCGTTTTGCTGCGCGTAAGGAGATGAATCAGATGCTTGAATGCTGGCAGTTCGGTCCAAGTTGGTCTGGTTCTGATCCTCGCCAGTTTCTGTAGCTATCGTTGAATTAGCGGTTTCTTTGGTCTCTTCGGCTTCATGCGCGACCACGTTGACGTTCCGCAACGGTTTACGCTGCCAGTTGCCGCGCTCAATGGTCAAATCTTGAAATGATTGAATTTCTGGCGGGTGTACGGTTTTCAATTCAGGCAGCGTCTGTGGCGTATCTGCCGTTTCCTGGCTTGCCACTTCGCCAGCTGCAGGAGTGCTGTCCGTCTTTGGTCTTTGGCCGCCCAGAATCGGAGGAACCTTCACGTCTGACTCTTGAAAGCCAACTTGTTGGACATTGTCGGCCGCACGCCGCGAAGTCTTGGCGACAGGCGGCAGAAATTTTTGCTGGGCGTCATATGTCGGTTGCGCCGGCTGCTCGGCGGCGTCCGGCACCGTTCCCCCAGTTTGTGCTTGCATTATGCTGGCGGCAAATAATACCGCAAAAAACGCCACGAAAATCGTCGAGAATAGTTTGTTTATGCGCATTAGCTTCCGCCTGAAAAAGTCGATTGAAGACCTCAGCTTCAGTATCGACCTTCGCGGTTGTTCCAATTGAATCGAATCAGGGGAAATTTCTGATTTTGCAATCTACGCGTTATAGGCAACATAGATGCTGTCGCTTGATGGCGGCAGTTCAGCAGAACGAAATACCATTCGAGCCAGTTGGACGGCTCAAGCTGGCTGATCAAATCCGGCGACAACGCGCGTGCCGATGATCAGATCGTGCAGGCTGCGGCCTTTGCCAACGATTAACATGTAGAGGACGTCTAGGGCCGCAAAAACAGCAGCCACAGCGGCAACGATAATTGCCAGCCATGGCCACCAGGCTAGGAGAATGCTGAAACCCAAACCCCAGAATAAGATCATTCGCAAAACACAACGCAGGAAGATCTTGCGCCGCGCCGGGTCCATGCCGAACTGGTTGACTACTTTGATGTGCAACAATTCTCGACCTAAAGATTGTCGCCACCAACAGACACCGAGCGTATAAAGGGTGATCGCAATCAGAACCGCTATTGACTGGACCAATTCTTCGTTGATTTGAAAAACAATGCGCAGGGGGAGTGCGGCAAGCTGCATCAGTACCAACAATATCGAAACGCTTATTACATCAATGACAAAAGCGATCGCGCGAGGCACCGGGCGCGCGAGTGGCGCGCGGCTGGGAAGAATGTTCGCCAACTCTTGTCCCAATTGCTGGTAACTTTCAAAGCGGTCACGCGGTTCCCGTGCCAACAATCTTTGCAGAATATTCCGCCAACCAGTCGGCAGGTGGTCTGGCCAAGGTTCGGGAAAATGGATGTTCCTAGACGAATGTGCGGCGGACCATTCGTGGACCGTGGTCCCTGACAAGGCAACCGGCAACTTTTGAAATGTCATTTCGTACAGGGTCGCGCCCAGCGCATACATATCGGAAAACATGGTTGGCGAATCGCCTTCGAGCAGCTCGGGGGCCAGGTAATTAGGCGTCCCGCCAAATGGCGCGGTGTCGTCGCTGGTCAGCCGCGCCATGCCGAAATCCGACAATTTTACTTCGCCATTGGGCAGCACGAGTAAGTTTTGCGGTTTGATATCTGCGTGCACGATCCCCAACTGACAGGCTACGTCCAGGGCGTGCGTAATTTTCATGGCGATTAACGACAACTGCGCATAGGGTAGCGGCCCCGTTTTGATGAGTGCCGATACGTCCTGGCCGTCGATCAGTTCCATGGCTAGAAAAGGCGTGTCGTTTTCGCGTCCCACGTAGTAGATGGTAACGATGTTTGGATGATTGACGCGCGCCTGCGCGATAGCTTCACGCATCAATCGCTGCTCACCCACCGAATCTAGTTCTCCGCCTCCCAAGCCCCGTAGTACTTTGACGGCTACGTATCGCTGCAGTGACGTATCTAATGCGCGATAAACGTGACCCATGCCGCCGTGCCCGATTCGCGAAATGACCTGGAAGTGACCCAGTTTGTGTCCAATCAATTGATTACCGGCATCGTCCTGGCCTGTCGCAGCTTGACTTGTGTTGTCACCGTCAGCCAACGTCATGCTCGCCGAAAGCTGGTAGCGCGTTACGGATGCCGGAATGACGCGGCGGCACTGGTCACATTGGCCACCCTGAGTCGCGTCAATTTCCACGTCGTTTCCGCACGGGCATCGATAAAGCGGCTTGGGTGGCGTCGACAGCGGTTGCGTTTGGTCGTGGTCCATGGATAGAAGCGAAGAGTAACCGCGACACGACAAAAAAGCGTTCGATGATGGCAGCCCGGCGATTCACCGTGTAGTTTAGTCAAATCGTTATCGCATGACCACGATTCGACGGAGAAACGTTAAAACTCTGCTCAGGTGTGAAAGCGATAGACACGTGTATCTCGATCAAATCGAACGCAAAGGCGCGGGCGGATGAAGTGTTTTTTGGTGGACCGGGACCGCGATGGCAATCCAACTGCGGCAGTGGTCGACGTCGATGCTGACCAACTGCCGGCGGGTGACGTCATTGTCCAAGTCGATTACTCGTCGTTGAACTACAAAGATGCATTGGCAGCAACCGGAACGCCGGGCGTGGCCCTGGACTTGCCACTGGTCCCGGGCATCGACGCCGCGGGCAAAGTTGTCCAATCAAAATCAGATTCGTTCCGCGTGGGCGATCAGGTAATCCTAGCACACGAAGATCTGGGGACGCGCCTGTGGGGCGGATGGAGCCAGCGGGTCAGCGCGCCTGCCGGTGCCTGCATCCGACTGCCGGCAACTCTCTCATCGTTCGACGCCATGGCCTTGGGGACCGCCGGATATACGGCCGCGCAAAGTGTCGACAAGATTCTCGCGCACGGAGTCGCGCCGCAGAAGGGACCAGTCCTCGTCACGGGGGCGACGGGCGGAGTCGGTATCATCGCGGTAAAGTTGTTGGCACAACTTGGATTTCACGTTGTGGCTTCTACCGGCAAGCAGCAGCAACACGATTGGTTGATGGAACACGGTGCACAGGAAGTTATCGACCGGGACGAATTGATCGGCGATTCGGGCAAGCCCTTGCTCCCCGCTAAATGGGCTGCGGCTGTCGATACGGTCGGCGGCTCGACCTTGGCCACGGTGATCCGCAGCGGCCAGCGAGGCAGCATCGTCACTTGTTGTGGCATGGTCGGAGGCAAACAACTTGAACTAACCGTATTCCCATTTATTCTCCGCGGAGTGAATTTGCAAGGAATCGATTCCGCGGGGGCCACGCAAGACTATCGCCAAATGATATGGGATCGACTGGGAGGCGAATGGATGATATCCGACCTGGAAAGCTTGACGAAAACAGTGCCCTTATCGGAAATCTCGGTCGCCATCCCATCGATACTCAAGGGACAAATCAGCGGTCGCGTCGTCGTGCAAATAAACGAAGACTGAAACCAGTTTTTCTGCCAATGTTGCCGTCAAGATCAGTTTAACTAAACCCGTGCGGAATCTGGCAAGCGATTCAACACTGAGTTAACGAGCTGCCAGGGAATCAGCGTTGATCATTTTCTTCGACGGTGGCGATCGTTTTGAACACTGCCGAAAACTCGTTCCCCAAATCAGTGGCAATCCGCGCCTGGCATTCGTGCTGGCCCGCTTGCTCGCGAGCCACGTATTTTACGTTGAGAAACTGTAGACGATTCGGCTTGTCACCGCCGGGGTCCACGGTCAGGCATTCGTCAGATGTTGTCACACCGGTAATGCGGAAAGGCCGATTGGCCTTAAGGACTACTTTGTGGCCCACTTCCTCACCAGGCTGCAGCGGTCCCAGCGTCAACACTTCGGGACTCAATTGCAGGGCGGCCGTCACGTTGGCGTTAAACGTAATCGGATAGCGGGAATTGGGTCCTTCATTGGTCACAATAAACAACTCACCCTGCACGTAACCATGCGGCACGTTGTCTTGCAGTTCCACAGTCATGTCGTAGCCAACGTTGCCATTTCCGCGAAACACCTCATTTAAGGCAACTTTGATTTGGGAACGGTTGAAGGTCGATTTGACATCAACGATTCGCCAGTTATTGTTGCCGCGATTGGAAATTCGAACGACCTGGCGAATTTTAGTTTGTTCCGGCACTTCACCGAACTCGATCACGCCCGGTTCAAACGTAGTGTTTGCGCGGATGTTACCCGTGACGATTAACTGGACCTCGGCGGGGTAGGGCCGATCGATGCGGACGGTCAAGGTGGCTTTGTTTTGGTTGCGAAACGTCTTTGTGTTGAATTTGGCGACGATGGCGCTTTTTTCGTACGTCTTGAGCAGGCGTTTGTCGTTTTCAATCGATGCAGCCGTGCAGCCGCAACTGGACGTGACCGAATGGATGTGCACGTCTTCTTTGTAAATGTTCTGGAACTCAAAACGATGGACGGCCGTCGATCCACCGGCGACGTTTCCGAAGTTGTGCACCTGTTCCTTGAACATTTTGCGAGCCCATTCCTGGGCAGATGTCGAGCCAAATGTTCCCCATGCCAAAAAAACGACCATTCCAAATGTCGTCAATCGGTGCCAAATAAAACTGCACATCATTTGAATCCTTGCTGATGGCCAACGCCGCTCACGCCCGTCATTTAACGAAAAATGCGCTTTTCTTGCCACCCCGCCTCAAAGGTCGGGACGGCTTGGGCCTTAACATGTAATCGTCAAATGTCGCGGTGAGACCCTTGGTCGCGCGGAGATTTTTTGCAGATAATTTCCAGGCCGTTTGCCCGGGCCGATTCGAACGTTTTCGGATACATGGCCGGACTGATTTCGCGGTCGATTTTTTCAGTGGGATGACAATGAAAGTTAAAAAATGGGGCCCGGGATTGCTGGTAACCGCAGCCTTTATTGGCCCGGGGACCGTCACCGTCGCCAGCAAATCCGGCGCCACCTTTGGCTATTCATTGTTGTGGGTCGTCGTGTTCAGTGTCCTGGCAACGATGGTGTTTCAGGAAATGGCCGCGCGGCTCGGCGTGGTTACCGGTCACGACCTGAGCGTGGCATTGAGAATGAGTTCCCGGAAGCGACTGTTGCGATATGGGATCATCGGTTTGGTGCTCGGCGCGATCTTGATCGGTAATGCAGCCTATCAGGCTGGAAATATTGGCGGTGCGACAACGGGCCTCAGCGTTTTGACCGGATACTCGATCATCGTGTGGGCCGTCATCATCGCCGTGGCAGCGGCAGTTGTGCTGATGAGCGGTCGATTCGTCATCATCCAAGCCGTGCTGGTGACGTTAGTAGCCATCATGAGCGGGTTGTTTGTGCTGAGCATGATTATCGTCCAGCCCGACTGGCCGGCAATCGGTGCCGGCTTAATGGTTCCTCACATCGAAAATGCTGAGGGTGGGCTGCTGATGGTCATCGGACTTCTGGGCACGACTGTGGTTCCATACAACCTTTTTCTGCATAGCCGATCGGCGGTTGAAACCTGGCACGGGGATGGTGATGTCTCGGAATCGCTCACGCAGGCCCGTCGCGACTCGGCATTTTCTATTTTGTTGGGTGGCGTCATCACTGCGTCGATCATCATTACGGCTGCGGCTGCGTTTTTCGAAA
Source organism: Pirellulaceae bacterium (assembly GCA_041599835.1). Lineage (GTDB taxonomy): Bacteria > Planctomycetota > Planctomycetia > Pirellulales > Pirellulaceae > CAJQPP01. The sequence continues at coordinate 981 of JBFILF010000224.1, read as the reverse complement.
AGGGCATGAATATCAACAACCTGGCGGAGATTGCCGCGCAACTGCGGCCCGTTCTGGGACAAGCCAGCGAAGCCGTTTTTTGTTTGGGTCTGGCTGCAGCCGGCTTGACCAGCGCCATCACGGCGCCTCTGGCCGCCGGATTCGCCACAGCTGGCTGTCTCGGTTGGAACCGAGAAATCTCCGATTGGCGGACGCGGGTCGTGATGCTGGGAGTGATTGGCGCAGGGTTGGCGACCATTTGCCTGCTCTCCAAAGGCAGCGACCCGAGCCAGATGGGCGCGAGCCCGGAACAGATCATCGTGTTCGCGCAAGTTGCCAACGGATTGATACTTCCGGTCGTCGCCATTTTTTTGTTATACGTGATGAACCAGCCGCGTTTCTTGGGCCGATTCCGCAACGGGTGGCTGGCTAACGCTTTGGGCGCATTTGTGATTGTCGTAGCCGTCGCGCTGGCCGCCCGTCAGATGTACTCGGCCGGCACCAAGATTCAATCCTGGTTCGAGCCAGCGGTCGCGCAGCAATCGGGCCAGCCCCTGTCAAACGCGGCCGGCCACCGGCATGACATCACTGCGACACTCAAGCATCGTCGGCCATTTTTGGCCACTCGTCGCGAAGTAGCCGCGACAGTGAACGATCCGCGAGCAGTTTGCCTGCCGTCTGACATACAGGGCAGTAGTTCCACTCTTTTTCGCTAAAAACGATTCGCTGAATGCGGCTTTGACACTCGGGACAATCCTGGCCGAATTTTCCGTGCACGGCCATCTCTGGCCGAAACGCCGTCACTTTCTCGGGAAATTTACCGCCCAACTGGTTTTGCAGACGGTCAATCCACTCGGTTAACACCTGGTGCGCGGCGCAAAACAGTTGCTCTATTTGTGATGGCGTCAGGGATCGTGTTCGCTGAAATGGCGACATTTTGGCTCGGTGCAGAATTTCGTCAGAATAGGCATTTCCGATGCCGTCAAATGTGGATGGGTCCAT
>JBFILF010000223.1:0-8680 GCA_041599835.1 Pirellulaceae bacterium | reverse complement strand
GACAAGGTTCGCGTCGGCGATTGGGCCTTGGCCATGGGCAATCCGTTTCTGCTGGCACACGACCAGGTGCCCACCGTAACCCTGGGCATCGTCAGCGGTGTGGAACGCTTTCAAGGCGGCGCGGGTCGCAACCAATTGGTTTACGGGAACTGCATTCAGGTAGACAGCTCAATCAATCCGGGAAACTCGGGCGGCCCGCTGTTTAATATGCAGGGCGAAGTAATCGGTATTAACGGGCGGGGCAGCTTTCGCGATCGCGGCCGTGTCAATGTGGGACTGGGTTACGCGATCTCGTCCAACCAGATTAAGAATTTCATTCCGGATTTGTTGGCGACCAAGATCGTTGAACACGGCACACTGGATGCCAATTTTTCAGACCGCGACGGGCACGTCGTCTGTTCTACCATCAACCTGGACGCACCGGTCGCCCTGGCCGGAGTGGAGTTGGGCGATCGGCTGATCGAATTCGAGGGTCGACCCATTACATATGCCAACCAGTTCAAAAACCTGATTTGCACGCTGCCAGAGGACTGGCCCGCCAGCCTGGTGGTTGAAAAGCCCGATGGCCAACGTCTGTCCGTTAACACGCGCTTGTTTGGTTTACCGTACAACTTCGAACCGCCCGAGCCTGCATCGCCGGACGATCCCCAGCCGGCACCCGAGGACGACGATGACGCCCCGCCAGACAATTCCGACGACCAGGACGAGGAACCATCGCCGCAACCACCCGGGCCCGACCGTCCGCCGGGTCGCCGTCCTATGTCCAAGTCACAGATCGAGCTGCGAGCGTACCTGGCGTCTGAGGCTGGTGTCGTGTTGAACGTGGAACTCAACCGCAGCAACCTGCAACCCATTCTGTTGCGATGGCGGTCCGACACGATCCGCGAGTTGCCGCAGCCGTTTCACGGATTGAAGATTGAAGACACGATTTGGGAAGACGAGCGGCAGGTGGGCCAGCAGACGATTTGGCTGGCCGGCGACGGGCGGTTTCGCTTGGAACATTCACTGGCGGATGCCCAGCTTATCTTTGGCTGGGACGGGGTGGATTTTTGGCAGGAATCCGCTGGCGAGCGGCAGTCGCTGCGGATGATTATGGCCAAAACCAATCCGCTGATTACGCAGGCGATCTGCCTGGCAGCGCCATTTATGCCGAAACCGTTTCAGCCGTACGGCCAACCGCTATTGGACGGCACCGACAAAGCGCAAGCGCAGCTCGCTTATCGGCTGATGCTCCTGGATGAAGACGAGGATTGGTTTTATTGTTGGCTCAGTATGTATAACGCTGATGGCCGGCCCCAGGTGCGTCTATTAAGGGCGTCGGCAGACAAAGATTGTGGAACGAAATCAAATGGCGTCGTCTTGAACGAGTGGAAAGAGGTGTCGGGCATCTGGTTGCCGTTTCAGAAATCCCTGGTGACTGGACTGGACGAGCAAATCCAATGGACGGCCCAAACCGAGTCGGCCAGCCTGCTTGAGTCCGCAGATGAAGACCTGTTCAACCTGAAAACAAGTGATATCGATGCGCGGTAGGGCCATGGGATCGACACTCGAAACTCAAATCGTCGGCCGGCTGCTGGTCGCGGTAATTTTGGCCGTGGCAAGTGGTTCGTCGCTTGCGGCGCAGCAATTAAATGGTGCTTTTGCACCGGCAATCCAATTGGCACAGAAGCGGATGGCGAAAGTGTATGGGGCCACCGCCGGCCGCGTTGACGGTTACTCGTCGGGCGTCATTGTGTCCAACGACGGATTGATCATCACCATGCAAGGCATTTACCTCAACGGCCGCCAAGTGCGGGTGACCCTGCATGATGGTTCCCAGCACGACGCACGCGTGATTCGCCGCGATCGCGATTTACAGCTGGCGTTATTGCAAATTGATGCCGAAACACCCGATTTTTTTGAGCTGTCCGATGCCGACGTCGGCCAAAAAGGCGACTGGGTCGTTACGCTGAGCAACGCATTCAAGGTGGCGGACGGCGTTGAACCGATGTCGGTCAATTTGGGCGTGATTTCATTGCGCACGTCGATCGAAGCCCGTCTCAACGCCCGCGATATCGCCTATCGAGGCCCGCTGGTATTGATTGACGCGATCACGAGCAATCCCGGTGCCGGTGGCGGCGCGGTGGTCACCGTCGACGGCCAACTGGTCGGGACAATCGGTCGCGTCATTAACAGTTCGGAAACAAACACGCGGCTCAACTATGCCGTCCCCGGCAAAATTCTCAAAGCGTTTGTCGAGGGACGGGTCACGCAGCCGGTGGCCGAACAAACCATTCGCCCGGCCACCGGAAATGCCGAGCTGGGGATCCGGCTGTTTCGGCTAGGTGGTCGACTGGCGCCGGCTTACATCGATCGTGTCGTAAGCGGCAGCCCCGCCCAACAAGCCGGGCTCAAGCCAGATGATTTGGTCATATCCATCGGTGGCGAAAAAATTGGAACGATTCGTGAGTACGATGCCGCCATTGAACGACTGGCGCCGGCACAAGAAGTGATCATTGTCGTCAAACGCCGACTTCAATTAATTCGCGTGCCGCTGACAACTGTGGAAAAGAAATAACGTAGCAGGAATTTCCGATCATGATGAACCGACCGCGGGCCATCCTCACCGTACTGGCGACCGTCGTCGTAGGGAGTCTTATGAGCGAGTCCAGTTCATGGGCTCAGCCCTCGCCTCGAGATGCTCAAAACCATGACCAACTGCGCGGAATTGCCTTGACCGCCAAAGCGTTTCGCGCCGCGGCCCAGCGAATCGAACCGTCACTGGTTACCATCGAGTCATTTGGCGGTGTCAGCACGGCCGCCGGGCGGATCGGTGGTATTCGCCAGCGCGGCGAGGGCAACACCACTGGTGTGATGATTTCACCGGATGGGTTTGTCGTCACCAGTTCCTTCAATTTCATCGAACAACCCCCCGTGATCACAGTCATCACCGCCGACGGCCAGCGGCGAGTCGCGAAATTGCTGGGTCGCGATGACAGCCGGCGGATCTGCCTGTTGCAGATCGAAGGCGTTACCGATATGCCGGTGCCGGAAATGGTCCCACTGGATGATGTGCAGGTCGGTCAGTGGGCGGTCTCGGTGGGCGTGGGATACGGCGATAAAAATCCGGCTATTTCCATGGGGATCATTAGTGCAAAAAACCGGATTGGTGGCCGGGCCATCCAAACCGACGCCAATATCAGCCCGGCGAATTACGGCGGGCCGCTGGTCGATATCGAAGGTCGAATGTTCGGCGTCTGCGTGCCGATCGCACCCAACTCCGGCTCTCTGGGTTCCGGGGTCGAGTGGTACGATTCGGGCATCGGGTTTGCCATTCCGCTGCACGGCGCGGAAAAACTGCTCGAACGACTCAAAAATGGCGTCCATATTCAACGCGCCTTTCTAGGAATTCGTTCGGAAGACGACCCCGATCAGCCGGGCATCAAAATTTCCCAAGTCATTCCCGGCACGGCCGCTGCGGAAGCTGGACTAAAGTCCGGCGATCGACTGACGGCGATCGACGAACAGGAAATTCAAAACGTGATGGACCTGCGGAAGTTGCTGGCGCGGTTCATGGCCGGTGACGAGATCAAACTAGTGTACGAACGAGAGGGTAAAACAGCTGAAAAGCAAATCACGCTGGGGGCACCACCCAAACCAGAAGACGAAGATACGCCCAGTTTGTTTCCGGGCCGCCGACGCGCGCCAGACCGTCGCTAACTTGAGTCCTGTGCTAACATAAAGGACTAGCCGTTCAGCAAATCTTGTCGTTCGTCAGACCATACGCTATGCTGACGTGCAGGTCGCCAGGGGCAACTGGTGAAAGGAAGTAAACATGCGTTTGTCAGCCACGGTGCTCTGCTGCGTCCTGGCGGGAATTTTGCTGGCCCCAGCCAATCTGGCGGGTGACGAAAAACCGTTGCCTCGCTTCCAGGACATCCTGAACGACATCAAATCGTTTACGGCGCGCGTCAAACGGGCGGAGACCGAACAACAGCGTGTCGATGCATTGGTCGATCTCAGCCAACTTTACCTGCATATTGTCCGTGACCCTCGATTTGCCCGTTCCCAGCGGTTACAGGGGTATCGCGGACGCATCGCCGCTCGACTTCGCGACGAGCAAAAGCAAATCGAACGCCAACTCAAAAAGTTGGGGGCGCCCGATGAGACCAGCCGCCATCAGCCGCACGCCGATTCCACGGATCGAATTCAAACGGCGTTGTCTCGAACGGCCATGGACCAGCACTGGCAACTGCTTTGCCAGGCGGTAGGAGGGGCTGCGCCAAGTGTCTATCATGCCAGCGGCCAGTTTGGCACGACCGGTTATTTCGCTAACGCCCAAATCGGTCGCCGCGGCGGCATCATAGGCGATCACGGACGCGAATTGGTCAACCTGATTGAAACGATTTTGCACCCGGATTTTTGGCAAACCAATGGCGGTGCCGGAATGGTGTATTACTACCAGCCCCTACGGATTCTGGTCGTCCGCGCCACAACGACGGTGCACGAGGATCTGACCGATTTTCTCGAGCTGTTACGTTAAATAAATTTGCCCGGCCGACCGTCGCCGCTAATTGGTCGGTTTGTGCCATCGCACCTCAAAACGGCCGTTGGAATCTGCCGCGGCGCGGGCCATCCCGGCCGTATTGAATTGCATGGAGATGTCGCCGTTTTGAGCGACGGCAATGATGCCACCATCGCCCGGGCGCAGCTGCTTGTTCAAAACGTCGGACACTGCTTGCTCGACGTCCACGTGGAGGTATTTCATTTTGGCCGATATATCGTAAGCCACGGCGTTGCGAATAAACTGTTCACCGACTCCGGTGCAGGAGACCGCGCAGGATTGATTGTCGGCATAGGTGCCCGCACCGATAATTGGTGAGTCACCGATTCGACCGAATTGTTTGTTCGTCAAACCGCCGGTCGACGTGGCCGCGGCGAGATTGCCATGGGAATCCAGGGCGACGCATCCTACGGTTCCCATGTAGGATCCCGTATCGAGGTCGATCAATTGCAGTTCTCGGGCCCCGTTTTTGTCCAGTTGTTGCTGGAACTCTTCCCATCGTTTCAGTGTTGCCGGCGTGTCAAAATATTCGGGGTCGACCAACGTGACTTGTTGCTGTGCCGCAAATTTTTCTGCTCCCGCTCCAGCCAGCAGCACGTGTCGGGTGTCGGTCATGACCAGTCGAGCCAGCGAAATGGGATTCTTGACGTTGGTGACGCCCGCCACGGCACCACAGGCCTTGCTGCGACCGTCCATAATGGCCGCGTCCAGTTCGTGACCGCTCTCGGCATTAAATACGGCTCCCTTGCCGGCGTTGAATTGGGGGTCATCCTCCAGCAACTTGACGACGGCCTCCACGGCATCCAGGCTGGTTCCGCCATTTTTCAAGATATCACGTCCCGTTTGCAATGCGTGTGTCAGGGACGCATGTCGTCGGCCATTTGCCTCGTCAGAAAACTGCGAAGGGGCCGACCCGGCGCCGCCGTGAATAGCGATGGCGTATTTAATGGGTTGCGCCGCCAACGAATGGTCTTCGATGTTCAGCAGATTATTCATGATTGAGAAAAATGCGATGGCTAAACAAATGCATTTCATCGGTGTTGCTCCGGCAAAGGTACATCCGCGTGCAATTCGGTGCACGCCCCAGGTGACTGGCGCCGTTCCAATCGGAAAAAACGGATTTTCTCGGCAACCTTGGCAGGCGACACCGTCGCCGATCATTGCACGAGACCATTTTTGGGTCATCCTTGTCAGTTGAATTGTCTAGAATAACTTTGTCATGATCTTAACAAAAAAGTCTTGCCGGGGTGGACGGGCGACTCCGTTGGTCTTAACCGGTTGTCAAGCCTGAAAAACCATGGCAGTTAAACGCACGTTTCCGTCGATTCCACACCTGTACCGCAACGTCAAGCGTTGGACGGAGATTTTGTCGGTATTGAGCAAATATGGGCTGGCGGACTGGCTGAGCCACAGCAACATCGAGTTTATCAAAGACCGTTTGAAGGCGCCCGACGGCGCGGTGCTGGCCCGGCTGACACAGCCGGAAAGAATTCGCATTGCGATGGCCGAGCTGGGTGCGACGTTTATCAAATTCGGGCAATTGTTGAGCACCCGCCCCGATTTAGTGGGCGTGGAACTGGCCAGCGAATTGACCAAGTTGCAAGCCGATGTCCCGCCGGATTCGTTTGAGCAGATCAAGCAATCCATTGAGCTGGAACAAGGCCGTCCGTTGGAGGAAGTGTTTTTAGAATTCGAATCAAAGCCGCTCGCTTCGGCATCAATCGGTCAGGTGCACGCCGCCAAGCTCCACGACGGCACCCCGGTGGTTGTCAAAGTCCAGCGACATGGCATCGAACCGCAGATTGAAACGGATTTGGATATCCTGGCCGGTTTGGCCCATCTGGCGGAACGGTTAGACGAATTTCGTCCATATCAGCCGCGGGCGCTGGTGGCTGAAATGACTCGCACCATGCCCCGCGAATTGGATTTTCGCCGTGAACTACGCAACCTGCAACAATTTGGATCGCTGTTTTCCGAATCCGATTGCGTGCAAATACCCGAAGTGTTCCCACAAGTGTGTGGCAAACGGGTATTGACGATGGGTCGCTTGGATGGGATTAAACTTAGCGCGTTGTCGGCGCAACGCAACGGCCAGGGAGAACCGCAGCTAATTGAGTCGCTCACCGACGAACGGGGTCAACCGAAAGTGGAATTCTTGGAGGAGTTTGCCCGCCACGGGGCCAACTTGTACCTCAAGATGATTTTTGACGAAGGTTTTTATCACGCCGATCCCCACCCGGGAAACATCATGGTGATGCCTTCTGGCGATGTGGGCTTGCTCGATTTCGGTATGGTCGGACGAATCAGCGAGCAGCTGCGAGAAGACATTGAGGCGATGCTGGTGGCAATCGTCAACCACGACGTCCTCATGTTGGTTACTTTGATCAAGCGAGTCGGCTCCTGCCCGCTAAATTTGGATGAAACCGAACTGTCGCGCGAGGTTGCGGATTTCGTTGGCCATTACGCCACGCAGTCGCTAGCCGATTTCGACATGAGCGGTGCACTTCGCGAATTCGTGTCGATCATTCGGCGGTTCCAAATCACCTTGCCGGGCGAAGCGGCGATGCTGATTAAAGTCCTGATCGAACTAGAGGGAACCAGCCGCCTGCTCGATCCCGGCTTCAGTTTGATGGAGATCATGAAGCCGTACCGGCGAAAACTGATTCTCAAACGACTGTCCCCCACCCGCCAGGCTCGAAAACTGCATCGATTTTACCTGCAGGTCGAACAACTGGCCGAATCCATGCCCACCACGATTTCCAACATTTTGGAACAAGTCCAGCGCGGCAAATTCGACGTCCATCTGGATCACCGGCGGCTCGGCCCGACGGTCAACCGATTGGTGCTGGGGATGATGACCAGTGCCTTGTTTCTGGGGTCATCGTTGATGCTCAGCCAAAAGGTGCCGCCGCTGTTGTTTCCCGTCGATGCCTTCCTGGGATTTCACAAGGTTTCGTTGTTAGGGCTGGCTGGGTGCCTGGCCAGTTTGACGCTCGGATTCCGCTTGTTTTGGGCGATTCGCAATTCGGGGAACCTGGATCGCTGACCTAGGCGGCGGATTCGCGGTCGATTGCATCCGCGTCTTGCAGGCTTTCCGGCGGCATCAGTCCGGCGGTCACGCGGTTTTGGTAATAGCATTCGATCATATTTTCAACGCGGGCATTCAGCCGATCCAGGTCTTCCAAAACCTGGTTCTGGAGCTCGTCAATGCGGCGAATCGTCTGTAGAGTCTGGCGTGGATCGCTCAATGCTGAATTTCCGAACGGTGGTCGCAGCGGTAACGGGTCACTGTTGACAGATCGGATTTCCACCAGAAGTCACGTATCGCCACGACCAATAAATCAGTTCTGCGGGTTGGCGCGGTTAGTCAAACACCGGTGGAATATCCGCCCGTTTCGGCACCAACATCCCTATCAGCTTGGCCAAATCGACGAATTCACCAGCGGTCGCGAGCTCCTTGGTCAGAAATGCCTAGACAGAAACGGGCATCGCCGGTTAAAATTCTCGATTCGCCAAAGTATTCGGCGCCGGGCGATTTTTTCGTTTGGGCCAGCTATGCTGAGGTGCCGATATCTGGTGGGTTACGACGATGTAGATCGCGACCCTGGGTGCTGGCGGTCCCGCAGACACGACCCGTCATGGGTGCTATCGAGCCGAAACGGTCGCGCTCGAGCGGCAAAAATGTTTAGTGAGTCGACATTGGCAAGGAGAAATTAAGAAAACAGATGGTTAAATTGCAAGTTCGAGAAAAAGAATCCATTCAGGAGGCTGTCCGGCGGTTCCGCAAAATAGTTGAGCGCAGCGGAATCAAGAAGGAAATGCGGCGTCGCGAGTATTATGAAAAGCCCAGTGAAATCAAGCGCCGCGCTCGATTGCGGGCCGAACGTCGTAGTCGGCGTGCGAGAATGTTAATGAGATAATTCCGCGTCGCGGTCCCGCGTCACATCGACGCACATCTATTATTTTCCCGGCGCGATCGGGGCGCCGTTTCTCACAGTTACCCGCTCGGCACTGAGTTGACTCTTGCGCCCGCCGGCACGGTGTCGTCAGAGGCTTCGTTCAGCCCGCCGGCTTCCCCGAACCGTATTAGCGGTTTTGCCGCTTGCGTAAGTTATGCGGCGTAGCGTGTCCCCCAAT
>JBFILF010000222.1:0-8691 GCA_041599835.1 Pirellulaceae bacterium | reverse complement strand
TGTATGACGATGTGATCGAGGACGTGGAACGCCAACTGATTGCCCGAGTATTGGCAGAATCTGCTGGAAACCAGACGCAGGCCGCGCACCGATTGGGCATATCGCGCACCACGTTGCGATCCAAAGTCGAGAAACTCGGCATCGGCATTCGCCATGTGATCGAGTGATTTAATTGATGGTGAAATAATGCCTTGAGTTACCAGTTTGCATCTCGGCCGGAAAGTGAGTTCGAGTATCGTGGTCACGGATATCGGCGGCAATGAGCTTTGACGCCTGGTTAACGGTTTTTGTTGTGGTGGCCGTCTTCGTCGTGCTCATTCGCGAGTGGGCGCCAACGGATTTGGTATTTGTTGCCGCGGCCGTATTTTTGACGCTGGCCGGAATCATCACGCCGCAAGAGACGTTTGCCGGTTTCTCAAATCAAGGCGTGTTGATGGTGGCCGTCCTGTTCATTGTGGCGGCCGGGCTGAGAGAAACGGGGGTGCTCGAATACATTGGCAGTTTCCTGTTGGCAACGGTCCGCACCGAGCGGGGGATTCTGGCACGTTTATCCTTGGTCATACTGCCCATGTCGGCGTTTTTGAACAACACGCCAATCGTCGCCATGTTTATGCCGATGTTGGTGAATTGGTCTCGGCGGATTCAGATCTCGCCTTCCAAGATTCTGATACCGCTTTCTTATCTGGCAATCCTCGGTGGCACCTGCACACTCATCGGCACCTCCACCAATCTGGTAGTTCATGGTTTGATGTTGGATCACCAGCTTGTGGGGCTGGGAATGTTTGAGATTTCCATGGTTGGTGTGCCCTACGCACTCATCGGCCTTGGCTACCTGATCTGGTTCGGTCCGCGATTATTGCCCGAGCGTAAAGAGCTTCTCGAACAACTGAGTGATGCGCGTCGTGAATATTTGATCGAGGTCGTGGTCCAGCCGGAATATCGCATGATTGGCAAGACCATCGAGGCGGCCGGATTGCGGAGCCTGCCGGGATTATTCCTGATTGAAATTGGCCGCGAGGATCGAATCATCGGCCCGGTCCGCCCCAACGACGTGATTAAAGCCGGTGATCGACTGGTGTTTACCGGAATCGTCAGCAGCATTGTCGAATTGCAACAAATCCCCGGTTTGGTACCGTCGGCCGATCCCAGTTATGAAGTCACTCCCAAACAACAACGGCAAAGACGAATTTGCGAGGCGGTGATATCCGATCTATCGCCGCTAAACGGCAAGACGATTCGCGAAGCTGATTTCCGCGCCCATTACGGCGCGGCTGTCGTTGCCGTACACCGTGGCGGCGCGCGATTGGAAAATAAGATCGGCGATATTCGTCTCCGGGCGGGTGATACCTTGCTATTGCAAACTCCGCCGCATTTCTGGCGGGCCCATCATAACGATTCGGCATTCTTTTTGATTAGCGACTTGCAGCAATGGCGCCCCTTGCGTCGCGACCGGGCCGGTCTGGCGCTGCTATTGTTTGGTATTCTGGTGGTGTTGCTGGCCGGAGAATTTGTAGCACCGGCGATCGCCGCGGCCGCGGCAGCCGTGTTGATGATCGCACTGGGCTGCGTGTCGGTCAGTGACGCGCGCCAGAGTATCGAATGGCAAGTCCTGGTCACCATCGCGGCCGCCCTGGCCATTGGGATCGCCCTGGAGAAAACGGGGGCGGCAAGTGCCATCGCGACGGCCTTGGTGGACGCCACAGCCTTTCTCGGTCCCATCGCCGCCTTGGCGATCATTTATATACTCGTCTCGGTGGCTACGGAATTAATCACCAACAACGCGGCTGCCGTGATGGTGTTTCCCATCTGTCTGGAGACCGCCCAGATCTACGATGTCAGCTCCCGCCCGTTTTTAATCGCGCTGGTGCTGGCGGCTTCGGCCAGTTTCATGACGCCGATCGGATATCAAACGAATTTGATGGTGTATGGGCCGGGTGGCTACCGATTTAGCGACTATTTGCGCGTCGGCGGGCCGCTGAATCTGATTCTGTGGTGTGTGGCGGTGTTGCTGGTGCCGTGGATCTGGCCCTTCCAGCCAGCTCCCTGACGTTAAAATCAAGTCAAAACGTGCGACTCGAACATGCGGTGCTGTTCAACTGACTTCATCGAAATGTGCCATGAATCATGGTTACGGCCATAACGAATGGCACTCCACAACTGCTGAGTCTAAGGGATAACGCCGATATTCACCCTATCACGTTCCGCCAGCCGTAATGCCTAGTTTCGCGATGCTCCATGAGTGAACTGCCTTCGAAAAAGCGTCGGGCGCGACGATATTGGACGCTCGCAGCCATCGTGCTGTTGTCCGGTGCGGCGGTGACGTCATGGGTGTCCGTTAATCGCTACGTTCGCGGGCGCATCGAATCGGAATTGGCGCGGGTATTTGACGGCGCGACCGTTCGCATTGGCTCAGTCAACTTTGGCATCACCGGCGTCACGGCCAGTCGTGTCGATATCACGAATCAGCAAGACATCGCGCCTTGGTTGGTCGTGGAGCGTTTGACCATTCACGAACCCATTTGGAATTTGATTCTTGGTACCGACGAGTTTGACCACATCGCCGCCACAAAACCACGGGCCGTGTTTCGGGTCGATCAGCTGAACGTCGACTCGGTGGACGTGGATTTAGCCGATATTGATTTTCCCGCCGACGAACTCTCCGTCCGCCAGGCCCAGATCGTGGTGCAGCAACGGGGGCGTACGGATCTAGCCGTCGACGACTTGAATGTCAGGTTGAACAAGACCGCCGACGGAATTTCCATCCGAGGTCGATCGTCATCGGTCGTCGGCAATACGGTTGTCCTCTCCGGTGAACTGAATCGTCGCACCCGGCAAACTCAGCTGACCATCCGATCGGACAAGTTCGAATTGCGTGATGATCAGTGGATTCGGTGGCCTGGCGTGCCCCAGGACATCAACCAGCATTTGGTCGCCGGGGGAGTGGCCGACGTACTCGTCGAATTTCAATCAACCCCGGACGGACCCTTGGCGTTCCAGTCTACGGTGCGCCCGCAACATATCGATTTGAATTTGCCGACCATGAATTTGGCGCTGGGCATCACGGGCGGCGAATTCAAAGTGACTTCCAGAGAGTTAATCTTTTCGCAAGTAAGGGCCGCCACCGACGCACGCGGCTCGATCACCGCCAGCGGGCGGGCGCGAATCGGCATTTTCCCAGTCACGACCACCTTTGAAACTAACTTCCAGGGCGTTTCCGACCACACGCTTCGCAACCTCGTGCCGCAGATACCGGTCGAAGTCGCCGGTCGGGTTGATGGCACGGCGCGGGGTCGGGTCGAAGTCGGCGCCACATTGGAAACCCTGGTCGCGGTTCAGGCCGACGCGACCAGTAGCGACCTGCGTTACGGAAGCGTCACATCCGCAAATGCCAACGTCATGGTCAACCTGGAGAAGTTGAAACTCGATCAGGAATGGCAGCCATTACAACTGGACGGCGAAGTTCGGGTAACGGCTCAGACCGAAAACGAGCCACTTTCCAACGTGTTCAAGACGTTTGAGTTGCAGTCACTTCAGGATCAATTGGGCTTGATGGCTGAAACCGACGCGACGGTCGCACTGGCACTCCCGTTGGCTACCGTGGAACAAATTAATACCTGGAGTCTTTCCGTCGAAGGCGACGCCAACGAAGCGCGGTTCAGTGGACAACCGCTTGGCCTGGTCCATGCCACAGCCAAGCTTGACAATGGTCGACTGGTACTCAAACCCATCACAGCACGGATTCAAGCGGATCCAAGCCCGCCACCCGATTCGAAAATTGAGGTGGCCGTCGACTGGCCGCTCACCGATGACGCTACCGAACCGAATCAGGGCCGCGTGCATGTTACGGCAACACAAGTGCCACCTGCGTGGTTGATCGACGTGGCCGAGTTTCACAAACAACTGATTGACCCGGATGTTCAAGCGAAATTTGACCGAGCGCTAACGTCGGATCGAACAGAAATCTCCGGCGACTTCAATTTTGTTGCGGACTTGACGATCGACGCCTCGGCGCCAGACGACGTAGACGCTTGGCAGTTACAAGGAACGATCGCAGATTCAACGGTGGCGGTCGGCGACGAGCGTCTCAACGGCTTTTCGACTTCGTTCGGCGCGGAAAATAGCCGGCTGGTCATTCACCAGGCTGCCGGCCAATTCGAATCCGGTGGTCAACTCAATGGAGACGTAACCGTCGATCTGGCCCGCATGGAATTGGAATTGGCCCGCATGACGTTTCGCGAAATTCCGCTGGCGTGGAGCGCCCATTTGGCATCACGACTAAACGATGATTTCGCCGGCTGGCTGGAAACCGCTGAATTGAAAACTTCGCGCGGCAGTCAGGACTTGTCCGGCTACTTCTCAGCCGAAATGACCGTCAGTCGTCAGACTCCTGACCAGTCAGACCAAGCTGCCACGCTGCAATTGGAAACCGTCATTCGATCTGAGCAATTGCAGGTTAAACAGCAGGTTTTCAATGATATCGTCGTGGGGGCACTGATTGAGGGTCCGGAAATCGAAATTGATCGCCTGCAAGCCAAACTGGGCGACGGCGGGAGCCTGTCTGGAAACGGGAATTGGAATACCAGTCGAAAAAGCGGCGCGGCCAATTTGCAGTGGTCGTCGCTTCCCGTCGCCAAAGTTTTTGACCAATTAGGATTGTCCGGCAATGAACAATTTCAAGGAACGCTTAGCGGTAATGTCGCGGTGCGATCACCGGAAGGACAACCGGTTGATGAAGATCTCGCCTGGCACATTGCGGGGACAGTCGAGGCAAATCGCGTCTCGATGCAACGGCTGAGTCTGCCGCCGCAAAGTTTCACGTTCGCGCTAGAATCACGCGACGCCAAGTTGTTCCTGAGTCAATTCAGGCGGCCCGGAGATGAAAATGAAATTGGCGTTACGGCCCAATTTGAATTGAAGACGCCATTTGCGTTTCAAGTGGATTCCAACATCGATTCGCTTGCGCTGGGTCAGGTTGCAAAATTCGAACTCGCCGACGATGACCCGCTGGCGGCCTGGCTTGCGCAACTGTCCGGTGAATTGGAGGCCCGGTTCAACGTCGCCGGACAATTGGAACCCTTCGATTGGTCGTCCACGGGGTCTGCCAACCTGCGGCAAGTCAGTGTGCGCGGCAAATCCATCGGCCCCATGCAAGCCAGTTGGACGAACCTCAGCTCGGGCCCGAACGAGGGCGCTGCCGTGGAGATTTCCCTGCTGGGCGGCAAGATTGAAACGTCGGAACTGGATTTGGCAAATCAGCGCGCCGCGGTCAGCCTGAAGAATCTTCAAGCCACCCAGGTCTCCACGGCGTTAGCTTTGCCGGTTTCACTGACCGGACAACTTTCAGGAGACGCTATCCTCAGGGATTGGAGCGATCCGGAAAAACGTCAGGTCAAGGCCACGGTTCGCGGCGGGTCGACCGTGATCGGCGACACGGAGTTGGCGGAACTGGATGGATTTCTGCAGCTGCAAACAACCAGTTTGAGATACGGCTTGAACGGTCGGTTGCTGGACGGCCGATTTTTCAGCAATGGTGAAACGACCATCGATCCCGCGGCGCCGACCGAATATCCACTCGAACTGAGAATTGAAGGCGTCAGTCTCAAACCGCTTTACCAATCAACCGCGCTGGCATCATCGTGGCCCGACGTGGATGGCAAGGTTGCGGCCACCGCCGACGTCAAATTTTCGCCAACCCAGCCGGCCCAGGCCAGCGGGCGATTGAACGTGGAAAATATTCGATACGATCGAAAACTGGTCGCGCGAGCGGCAACGTCCCGATTCACGCTTCGCGACGGCATCCTGGAATTGGGCGACGTTCGCTCGGACTTCATTCAGGGCGAGGTCGCTGGCAACGCAAGTTTTTCCGTCAACCAGGCGTCACAGGGCCATTACAACTTGTCGCTCCGCCGGCTGAATCTCAAACAGCTTGGTGAACTTTTGACCAAACAAACCCTCGACTGGTCCGGATCATTTGACGCGCGACTTTCCGGACGCCTGGGACACACTGTATCCGGCCAGGGGGAAATCGGTTTTGTACGAGCCGAGTTATATGGAGGTCCGCGGCAATCCTTCCAGCTCCCCATCCAGTTTGAACTGAACTCGGCCACGTCGGGCCGGGTGGAGGTTCGCCGTTCGCAAATCCGCTTGTTTGATGGTCGCGTCTCCGGTAAAGCCCGGGTCGATTTCCACAATGAAGTGGACATCGACATCGATTTGGCACTTGCGGATCTGGATACCGCTGAATTATTTCAATCGCTGGCCGGGAGTCACCAACAAAGTCAAGGGCGACTCAGCGGCCGATTGAAGTTGCAGGGCAGGTCCGTTCGCACCTCGCGCGATTTGTCCGGTTCATTCAAGGGCAACTTGACGCAAGCGCAATCATTCAAGCTACCAGTATTGGAAAACCTGGCAGTCTTTCTGAACAACCAGGCGCTGGTTAACCGGACCTTTGATTCGGACGAAATTGACCTGCAGCTGGCCAACGGCGCCATTGTCCTGCGGCAACTAAACTTCACCAATTCGGTCGCCAAGGTTGCGGTCTTTGGAACGGTGTATTTGAACAAGCGATTGGACCTGAGGGTGGCGGCCCGGATTGAACGATTCGACCAGCCGACGCTGGTTGACGAGTTTTTCGATTCGCCGCTAGCACTACTTAGCGGTTCGCCGGTCGCGTTTTACACGCAAGTCGCCGAATTCCTGTCGGACCGAATTGTCCGGGTTCGAGTCGGGGGGAATATCTCGCGCCCCGTATTTCGACTGGATCCTTCAGGTCAGATCAAGGAGGAGTTGATACGTTACTTTTTACGCGACGCTAAAATTCCGGAGTTACGGCAAAATCGCTAAAATTAGCTTGTTTTCACTGCTAAAACGGCCGATGCATCTGATACGTGTTGGACCTGGTTGAAGACGGTCCGCAGTCCGATCGATCCCGGAAGCATTACGTGAAAACAACAGCACGGGCAATGCAAACGTTCTCCTACGGAGCGCTGTTGGCGTGGTGGATCATCACGTCGGCGGGATGCAGCACGCTTTCATCTCTCGGTTTGTCACTTGGCAGTGCCGACAATTATCTGCTCAAGTCGGCTCGCCGCATTAGTGAACGCCCGGGAGTCGCCATTGATCTGCCGCGCGAGCTGGAAAAATTTCCTCTGGACACCTACGTTGTGGAAATCGGAGATATCATCAGCGTTGAAACCGTCAGCTTTGATGCGACGATTCGGTTGCCGGGCGACCAGCCGGTGAGTCCCGATGGTACGATCTCATTGGGCGAGTTCGGAGCGCTGGATGTCGCCGGCAAAACGATAGCCCAGATCCAGGCGGAAGTTGAGGCGACGATTCAGGCGCGGCTGGAAATGGATGTCAAGAGTCAGGCTGCTCAGGCCGCCGGTGAAGGGAGCGAACAAACGGCCGGTGACGACGAAACGATCAATCAACAACTGAATCGATTGTTGCGGGCAAATCGTGTCAGCGTTCGCTTGATTAACTGGGACAGCAAAGTGGTTTACGTGTTGGGCGAGGTCAACTCACCCGGATCGTTTCCGTTTACGGGCAATCAAACGGTGTTGGATGCGATCGTGGCCGCCGGCGGATTGACGTCGGCCGGTAATTCACACCGGATTGTGCTGGCGCGACCCACGCCCAGCGGCAGCTGCCGCATTGTCCTGTCGGTTTGCTACGAACAAATAGTCCAATTGGGCGACACATCGACTAATTATCAATTGTTGCCGGGCGACCGCGTTTTCGTGCCGAGCCTGACGTTGATCGACGACTTGAAGAAGACCTTGGCGCCGGGGCACGCCCACCGCTGCCCCCGCTGCGCAGCGCCGCCGCAAGGCTGTTATTAATACCCGTTATTAACACCCGATTTAACACACCATGCGGGCCAAGGTCTTGAGCGGTGTCCGCGGGGGAGCCCGGAACAAAAAATGCCGATGATGGTTTCATCATCGGCACTTCATATGAAAACGCTGGTTCAATGCGTTTGCCCGAGGGGTGGTGGGCCACATCATTGCCAGCGATGTTGGGGAGCTGAGCTTAAGAATAGTCGTCGCATGAAATTTGCTCAGAGCTCCAGTGTTTTCGCCGAGGGCTCTCCCTCAACTTGACGCGGTGATCGCGATCGTGATGGGAGTGCTTCGAGCGCGAGCGATTCCATTTTTTCATCGCTCGACGTTTCGCATCGCGGTTCATCGGCCGCTTTTCCGCTTGGGCGATGGAGTGGTTGCTTTAGCCTTGCCGACACGACTACTAGCCGCCGGTTTGGCTTTGGCTTCCTTGCGAATGTTGGTTTTGCGTTCCTTCATGTGAGATTTCTCCTCAAAAAATTTGAACTGGAAAATCAAGGCCGTGACGAAGGACGTCGCGAATCTCAATGGCGGGCCAAGTGCCGACGAGATCGGCGACGACCGGCCGCTGCAGGCAAGCCGTTTTTAGCCGGCGCGGCCTGCTTAAGCCGTTTTTCGTCACTCGCCTCAACGTTGCCAGAACTCTGGCAAGATTCCGGGACAACTCAACATGCATGAAATGTGCCAAATCTTCGCGACCAGTCATCATTTTTGTCGACGCTGCCCAAAACTCAGCGACGTTTTAGTGGATCGGGCATCGGAAGTGCTGGAAGGGCAGCTGGGCCTAAGCAGCCGTTGCGAATTTCCGGCGCCGGCTTCGAAAAATGGTTTCGGCCAGCCAGGGAGG
>JBFILF010000221.1:0-8718 GCA_041599835.1 Pirellulaceae bacterium | reverse complement strand
CCCTGGCTATCGGAGCAGCCGCCTTGCTGCTGACGCCACGAGAAGAAGAACCGCAAATCATCGTGCCCATGGCCGACGTCATGATCCGTGCTCCGGGGCTGTCGGCCGAAGAAGTAGAACGGCAAGTGACCCAGCCGCTCGAAAAACTGCTCTATCAGATTGACGGTGTTGAATACGTTTACTCGATGTCGCAGCACGGGCGCTCGATCGTCACCGTACGGTTTTACGTCGGCCAGGACCGCGAGGATTCGCTGGTCAAGCTGTACAACAAAGTTGATTCGAACATCGACCAGATACCGCCGACCGTTTCCAGCTGGGTCGTCAAACCGGTGGAAATCGATGACGTGCCGATCGTGATCGTTAGCTTGTGGAGCGATGATGTCGCCCGGCATGGCGATCACGAGTTGCATCGAATTGCCCAGGAATTGCAGAACGATTTGCAGGCCATTCCAGACACCAATCGAGTCTGGATCACCGGCGGCCGCCCGCGCGAAGTGCGCGTCGAGTTGGACGCGCAGCGGATGGCCTCCCGGCGGACGTCGCCATTGCAGATTGCCACCGCGCTGCGGCAAAGCAACGTGCACGCGCGGGCCGGACGATTCGAACAACAAAACCGTTCGTTTGTTGTCGAGGCCGGCACGATTTTTGAGGATGCCGGCCAGCTGAAAAATCTCGTCGTGCACGTGGTGGATGACCGTCCCGTTTACTTGAAAGACGTGGCCGACATCATCGATGGGCCTGCCGAGCCGCAAGGGTACAGCTGGATCGGTTTTGGACCGGCCAACGAGATGCCAACGGCATCGCCTGGCCAGTCACATTTTTTGCCCGCAGTTCACATCGCCATTGCCAAACGCAAGGGCAGCAATGCGGTTTCGGTAGCTCACCTGGTGGACAAATCGCTGAATCGACTGGCCGCCTCCATGTTGCCGCACGGCGTGCATTACCGCATCACTCGCGACTACGGGGAAACGGCAAATGACAAGGTTAACGAGTTAGTCGAGGGGTTGGCGATCGCCGTCATCACGGTCGTCGGATTGATCGGTTTGACGATCGGCTGGCGGGCGGCACTGGTGGTCGCGCTGGCGATTCCCGTCTGCTACAGCTTGACGCTGGCAGTCAACTTGCTGTTAGGCTACACAATCAATCGCGTCACCATGTTCGCGCTGATTCTGTCGCTGGGATTGTTAGTGGACGATCCCATCACCGATGTGGAAAACATTGCCCGGTATTTTTCCATGAGAATCGCATCGGCGCGAAACAGCGTGCTTTCGGCGATTCAGGAAGTACGGCCGGCATTGATCATGTCAACGTTGGCGATCATCGCCAGCTTTGTACCGCTGTCATTCATCACGGGCATGATGGGACCGTACATGGCGCCAATGGCACTGAACGTGCCGCTGACGGTAACGCTTTCGACGGTCGTGGCATTCCTGGTCACGCCGTGGATGGCGATGAAAGCGTTGCATTACCGGGTGGAGCGCGGCGAAAACAAACCGGCGTTTGATGTCACTCGCAGCCTAATGTACCGGTTCAGCCACCGCATCCTTCGACCGGTTCTGGGCAATGCCCGGATGTCGGCGGTTGTACTGGGGGCGGTGGCGCTGCTGGTGGTCGCCGCGATGTTCTTGCCGGCTCTCCGCGCGGTGCCGCTGAAAATGTTGCCGTACGACAACAAGAATGAATTCCAGATCGTAGTCGATATGCCGGAATACGCCACGCTCGACCAGACGGACAACGCCGCCCGCGATCTGGCCAGCTTTTTGTCGGGCGTGGCCGAAGTGCGCGACTTCCAGATCTTTACCGGGCGGCCTTCGCCGATGGATTTTAACGGGATGGTTCGACATTACTTTTTGAGGAACGCGCCGTTTCAAGCTGATATCCGCGTCAATCTGGCGCCCAAAGAAAGACGTCAACAACAATCGCATGAAATTGTGTTGCGGCTGAGAAATCGTTTGACCGAGATCGGCCAGCGATGGGCCGCCGACGTCAAAGTCGTTGAAGTGCCGCCGGGGCCACCGGTCCTGTCCACCATCACGGCGGAGGTATACGGTCCGGCCGATCGCGACTATGGCAGCCTGATTCGGGCGGCCAACATCGTTCGCGATCGAATGGCCTTGGAACCGGGAATCGTCGACGTCGACCTGAGCACCGAAGCGGACCAGGTTCGCTGGGTATTCGAAACCGACAAACCCAAAGCCGCGTTATCCGGGATCTCGACCGATGACATCGCCCGCACACTGCAAATGGCACTCGATGGTGATCGGTCCGCCGTGATGCGGAACCCTCTCGAAGTAACCCCACTGCCGATCGTGTTGAGGCTGCCGCGCGTCGAACGATCAGCGATTGATGACCTTGGGGAAATCTACGTTCAAGGGCAAACCGGAAACCTGGTGCACTTGGGGGGCCTCGGGCGATTCGTGAGACAACAGGAAGACAAAACCATTTATCGCAAGAATTTGCAACGCGTGATGTACGTGTACGGCGAAGTTGCCGGGCGTCCGCCGGCCGACGCCATCATGGATATGGAACTTGATCGCTCCAGCGAATTGACCGGTGTGGAAGGCGTCCAACCGCGACCCGTGTCGCAGCGAACATGGTTGGTGCCCGGGGGCGGCATCGGCTGGAACGTGCCGGAAGGTTATCGCGTGAAATGGAACGGCGAGGGTGAATGGAAAATTACGCTGGACGTGTTTCGGGATCTGGGCATTGCCTTTGGTGCGGCGCTGCTGGCGATTTTCATGCTGTTGATGTTCCAGACTGGTTCACGTTTGTTACCGGTCGTCATCATGCTGGCCATTCCGTTGACGTTGATCGGCATCATGCCGGGATTCTGGATATTGAATTTGAATCGATCGGAATGGATCGGCGGCTATGCGAATCCAGTCTTTTTCACGGCGACCGCCATGATCGGCATGATTGCCCTGGCCGGCATCGTCATTCGCAACTCTGTGGTATTGGTCGACTTCATACACTATGGACAGGCGGCAGGACATTCGTTGGAAGAAGCAATCGTTCGCAGTGTGGCGGTGCGGACACGGCCCATTTTGTTGACGGCCGGTACCACATTGATGGGCAACTGGGTCATCACCCTGGATCCCGTTTTTTCCGGACTTGCCTGGGCCATCATTTTTGGAATCGTCACATCAACGTTGTTCACGCTAATTGTGATTCCCGTTGTGTACAGCATGCTGTTTGGCAAATCATCGGAAACTTTGCCAACCACGTAACCGGATCGTTTTCTGTTCAACAATCCAGAGTCGAGGAATCCAAATGGAAATTCGCCGCACCTGTGTCTACCTGTAATTATTCTGGCTGTCGTTTCCGGCAGCGGCGTGGTTCTACCAAGTGAACCCGTATGGGCCAAGCAGGCGAACAGCCAGGCGGAAGACGACGAATCACGGAAAAACCATCCGGTGCCCAAGCGATGATTCGTTGATCTCAGGATCCCGGCCGCTGGGATTTTCAGCTGGAATCGCTCGCGCAGCAGGATTGGGAATTGACGGCTTGACGCCGATTTTGCGTCACCCAGACATCCTGGGAGCTGAAGCGGCGGCACACAGAGTGTGCCGCCTACTTTCAGTGGGCGTTACTGGACTTGAACCAGTGACCTCCGCCGTGTGAAGACGGCGCTCTAGCCAGCTGAGCTAAACGCCCAAACCAAGGGACACATTATCGCGGATCACGTGACACCGCGATCTCATAAAATATTCCGTTTGCCAGCCAGCCACAACCACGAATCGGCCGCCAGCCTTCATTCCCCTATTCTGATTTGCGTCGGGCCGGGTGCTCGTGATAGGCGTGGCCGTGAACTAAGTGAACGTGCGACGAGACATGGGGCGTCTTTTTGACGATTTCTTCAGCCGCCATGACCTCGTCATGACTGCCGAGAACCACGACCAGAGCATAGCCGTTTTTGACGTACTGTTCATACTCGTCCAGCGTGGGAAGGTCCACCGAATCGTCTTCGGCGGCATGTTCCACGCCGGCCAAGCCACCCACGATCCCGCCGGTTACGCCACCCATGATAACCATGCCCAGCGCCAGTCCGGGAAAGGTCGTGGCAATGGCCGCCAAACCGCCCAACGCACCCAAGCCAGCGCCGACGGCACTCCATTTGGCCGCGTTGTCGATCAGCGAGGTTGCCATGGTCTCGTGGACTTTGGGCGTGTTGACTTCCGGCGCTTCTTCATGCACGTCGTGCGTGACCAGTTCAAGCTTCTCAAGCGGAACACCCTGCGAATGCAAAGTTTCGATAACGTGTTTGGCGGTATCTAATTCGTCGATGACGGCGACCAGAGCCTTCGGCTCGGTGCCGGATTGTTTCGCAGCCATCATTTGCACCTTCGTTCTTGGTTAACCGGTTTCGTATTGCAAGCGTATCGGAATCGACCTGGCGCGATGTTTATGGCCGCCGTACCCCTCAGGATTTTGCCACTTGCAATCCCGGAGACCTGTCAAACGCCGAAGGTCGTTTATGGATAGCGGCCGCGGGGCCGCCAAACGTTGTCGGCACACGCTTCATTTTACCGCGACTCAAGCCGGCGGGCATTAATTTGCGTTTTCCGACGGGTCGACGACCAGCACATTGGTGGCCAGTTCGCCCGATAGCTGTTTCTCCAATCCAGCCTCCCGGGACCGCAACCGCCGCAGCTCGGAGGGCTTGGTCCCTTTGGGAAGTTTTCCAAGATTGCAAACCGGCTCACCGGGACTCACTGCCGGCAGTGTGGTCATGCCGATCACGACGGCATTAAAGGGCGCTTCGAGTTTGCTTCGTTCGCGTCCCAGCAGGGTGGTGTTGGTCGCCAGCGGCTGGTCTTTTTCGATGATGTCGCCCGGTTTGATGTGAAATTGCAAAAACCCGCCACGTTCGGCGCGCATCCATTTGGATTTTTCGATGACAACCTGGTAATCGGGGCTTTCCATTTCGCCGTCCAGCATGTCAAGACTGCGCAGCACGTTTTTGACGCCGCGAATCGCCGATTGCACGATGCCGGGTTCCACTTTCCAGACTTCGCCGCCTTCCATCACGATGGTGGGGCATCCGGCAATGCAAGCTTCTCGGCGAAACGAGCCACGGGGTCCCTTGCTATTGATGATCACTTCACAACCAAACGCCTCGGCCAATTTCCGGATCTCCGGCTGGTCGAGGTCGGCGCGGACATTTGGATAGTTGGTGCGTCGCACGGCGGCCGTATGCAGATCGATTCCGTAATCGCAGCGTGTTACCAGTTCGTCAAACATTTGATGGGCCATGCGACTGGCCAGGCTGCCGGAGGCGGAACCGGGAAACGAGCGATTCAAGTCTCGACGGTCGGGCAAATATCTGGAATGCCGATCGAATGCCAGAATATTCAGCACGGGTATCAATACCACCGAGCCGCGCAACAACTGAAACGTTTCGTCCTGTACCAATTGCCGTACGGCGCCGGTGCCGTTGATCTCGTCGCCGTGTAGGGCGGCGGTCACGAATACGACTGGGCCGTCCTTGGCCGCGCGTCGTACATGAATCGGTATGCGGACGGTCATGCTGCTGTAGCTTTCGCTAACCGGCAGCTTGATGTCCTGCGAACTGCCCGGCGGGATCGATTCGCCGTTCCAGGGTTCCAGTGGCTTGCGTTCGCGAGTTTGACTCATATCCGGGCAGACATTTTGGGCCGGTCAAACATTCTCCGGCACGTTGACAATGTTGGCGTCCGTCGTTTCCTTGAAAACCTTTTCGGCGACGGGCAATTCGGGTAGCTCTTTGACTTTGGGTCGGCGACGGCGACGTGCCTTGGCCGGAATCAATTCGCGCATGAACTCCAGCTTGCCAAAACACAACAGCCGATCACCCGGCTCCAACAGCCGCTCCGAACGCGGATTGGGAATTACCGTCGTGCCGCGATAGAGGGTTAACACATTAATGTCTTTCTCGCGCAATTGGCCAAGTGCTTTGCCGATGTGTTCGGATCCGTCGGGGACGTGCAATTCGGTCACGCCGTATCCGCGACTGACCGTCAGCCGCTGGCGGATATCGATCTCGGGAAAGTCCACTTGCGCGGCGATGTAATCGACGATCGCGCCGGCCACGTCGAGTTGTGTGCAGCCTTCGATGCCCTCCAAGCCGGGCGACGAATTGACTTCCATGATTTGTGGACCGTCCTGACCTTCCAGCATGTCGACCCCAGCCACGCGCAACCCCATGATCTGGGCGGCGCGGACCGCCGTTTCCCGGTAATGTTCGTCCAGCTGTACCGGTTCGGTCGATCCGCCGCGATGCACGTTGCTGCGAAATTCCTGACCCTGGGCAACTCGCCGCATGGCCGCCACGACCTGGTCACCGACGACCAGCGCCCGGATATCGCGACCCTTGCTTTCGGCCACGAACTTTTGAATCAATACATTTTGCCGTTGGCTTTGCAGCAGTTCGATAATCGCTTCGGCCGATTTGACCGTTTCGGCCAACAACACGCCGATGCCCTGCGTCCCTTCGATCAACTTGATAATCACCGGCGCGCCGCCGACGCGTTCGATCGCCGGCAAGACATCCGCTTTATCTCGAACAAATGTGGTTCGGGGAATGCCGATGTGATGTCGGCTGAGGATCTGCAGGCTGCGCAGCTTGTCGCGTGAATTCGAGATGCCTGCCGACGAATTCGCGCAGAACACGTCCATTTGTTCAAACTGCCGCACAACAGCTGTGCCGTAATACGTAATCGATGCACCGATCCGCGGTAGCGCGGCATCATAATGCGACAGGGGCTTGCCGCCGAAATACAGATCCGGCTCTCCTTGTTGTAAGTCGATGGCAAATTTCAGCGTATTTAGCACCTTGACCTGGTGGCCGCGTTGCTGGGCGGCTTCGCGAAGTCGTCGCGTGCTGTAACAACGGGAACTGCAGGAAAGAATTGCCAGTTTCATGAGGACTCCATTTTAACCTAGTTCGACTTGTTTTGCTTTTTGGGCCGCTTGACGACCGAATTCCTTGACTTGCGTTTCAATTTTTTTTTCGGCTTACCACCGTAGTACGAATTGCCGGCATCGACAAGGAATCGCCCGCGGATCGCTTCGCGCCCTAGCAGCATCCGAAATCCCATTTCATCGCGGCTCGTTAACGTCAACTCGACCGGCCAGGATGTCCCCAGCAGATCCACCTGCGTCACGATGACTGGCCGATTTTCCACCTTGCCGTTGGAGCTGCGGACGGAGCGATATTCAAAGATCCTGGCCTCGGCTTCGACGACTTTTTTGCTGTCGCGCTGCACGGGATGAACCTTGAATCGGACCCACGTTTGGCCGTCCCGCTGAAATTCACGCACGTGGTAAGCGTGCAAGGCCGACGACCGGGCACCGGTGTCCACTTTGACCTTGATCCGTTTGATCGCCAGGTCCGGCAGCCCGACCCATTCGCGCCAGCCAATGGGTGGCAGTTCTCGTTTCCGTTTAGTAGCCATGCGGCCTTTGCATATATGGACAATCCAATCCGGCGGCGGCCAGGCACGCGCCCCTGACCTGGAAGTACTTTGAAATCGGCGGGCGGGCAAAGAAACATTGTTATACCAAGTTTTTCCGCCGCGGATGAGCGGCATCTTCGCCAGCCGTTTCCGACACCATGTCGTCGCTCGAGCCAACGGGGATCGACGCCGGCGTTGGTCCGGGCCGTTGATAAGCCTTGATGCGCTGAGTCAGCTGATCGACACACGCGCACAAAATTGAATAAGTGGGTTGGGCATCCGTCAGCACACCTGACTGACCCATCTCTTCCAGTCGCCAGGCGAGTTCTGCCGATAGCTCGTCGTCATAACTCCTCACCAATCCCTTGAGCCGGTGCGCATTGATTTGAAGCTGTTTGGCAGCGTTTTGCTGAATCGACGCGCGAATATTCGCCAGCAGCTGAGGCGTTTCCCGGATAAAGAACCCCATCTGCATCCGTAACAGGGCCTGGTCGCCGTCCAGTCGCGCTAGCGCCGTCGAAAACGAAGCCTCCCCAATCGACGGTCGAGCCAACCCGACTTGAGCCCGCTGCTTGGCCGAATCCGGGACGTGGCGATCGCCGCCAGAGTCGCGAAGAGAATTGAAGGCGATGAGCTGCTGAATGGCCGCATTGATCCCTGCCAAATCCGCTTTTTCGTTGAGGATCAACGCAGGACCGCCTTGTGGGTTCGTCAAGATTAAATAGATGCAATCCGCACGGCTGATTCCAAATGGTTTTGGCATCCGGGACCGACCGCAGGCGTACATCTTGTTGAGGCGCTCGAAGCCTTTTTGCCAATCTCCCCAGGAAATCACCCGCGCCCATTGCTTCAGCTCGGCGGACTGTGGCATCTCGAATGAGATTCCCAATTTGTGCGAAAACCAAATTTCGAAGCCTTCATCGGTTGCACCGGTCATATTAAAGTCATCCAGTTTTTCACCGGCCCGCCGCAAACACTTTTCATGGGGTTGGGGAATTACTCGGTGCGCTGCGCTTTGTCCCAGCGATTCCGTCACAAACTGAAACGCCAGCGACCAACGAGACTGGTCGGATACGAAATAAACTGAATTCTCCACCAATCGTTCCAGTGCAAGATTGGACAAGATCAGGTGGACGGTCCTGGCCAAACGGCGACAGGTACGACGATTCAATCCACATAAAACACCCAATTGTTCGGTGGCCGTCACCTGACGCGCGACGCTGTTTTGGGGCAGATCCGCAAAATCAAAAAACAGTTTTCGTCGCATCGATTCTCACAATTCATG
>JBFILF010000220.1:0-8797 GCA_041599835.1 Pirellulaceae bacterium | reverse complement strand
GGGTTGCGGAGTTTTGCCGAGCGATTTGATCTGGAAGAGCTTCGCTCGTTGGCTTCAGTTGTCCAACAATCTGAGAAGTTTGGCGCAAGTATATCGACGGCGTTGAGGGTACATGGCGACTCCTTGAGAACGCGTAGAATGCAAAAAGCCCAGGAGAAGGCCCAAAAAGCCTCCGTTAAGGTACTCTTCCCTACTTTGCTCTGTATTTTCCCCACCCTTTTTGTAGTAATTCTGGGGCCCGCCGCATATGATATTCTTGATTTGCTCCGTAGGACCACCGGTGGACCTTAATGCACACGCAGGCCGTCGGGGAGCAAGGCGCCAAAAAAGACCCACCTTTGGTCCGTCGAAAATCAGGAAATGCCGCACTTCCTGCCAACAAGCGGTGACACCAATGCGTCCGGCTTACCTGTTTCCGAAAATTGTTTGGGCAATCTGTCCGTTTCTTTGCATGCGCTTGTGGGTTTCGCCAGTGTTGGTTCGCTCGCGCGGTGCGTCCTCGATCATTAGTAAAAGCAGCTCAATTTTGTGAAGGGCGTTTTGATGTGCTTCGTTAATAAAAATATCAAAGATCGACGTCGTGGCGCGGTGACCCTGGAAGCGGCCATCATGCTGCCCATCTTCCTGTTGATGCTGGTCGGTATTTTGGAATTTGGACGCGCCGTGATGATGCACCAGATTATCACAAACGCCTGTCGCGAAGCATGTCGGAAAGCGATTATCCATGGAGCCCAAGACGGCATTGTGACTCAGACCGTCCACGACTATCTGGATAGTGCGACAATAAGTTCCAATGGCCGCGTCGTGGAGATTCGAGATTCGGCCGGTAATGCAACACCGTTAAATCAGATTCAGTCCCACGAAGACGTCACCATTTTTGTTCAAATCCCCTACGACGAGAACACATGGGGCCTAACAACCTGGCTGGTTGGCAAGCAGATACAAAGCGAGGTTAGCATGCGGCGTGAATAGCCGCAGTCATTTTTACAATTCACAACAAGGTCAATTCGATGATCCTTCAGTTCCTGTGGGATAATCGTCAGTACTACCGTCACCGACAACGTTCGGGCATGGCAGCTTTGCTAACGGCCATCATGCTCGTGGTCTTGCTGGGGGTGTTGGCACTAGCCTTGGATATTGGCTGGATCACGATGACCAAAACTCAGCTGCGCGCCGCCTCGGACGCGGGTGCCTTGGGGGGCGGCACCGAATTGGTAAGCGGCTTGGGACCCAATGCCATCCGCACACCGGCTGAAGTCGAGGTGTTAGTCCGTTACCAGGCGGTGCGAGTTCCAGCTCGTAACCGGGCTGGCGACCGGAATTCCGTGTACATCGACGGCGCGCGCGACGTCACGTTGGGCCAGGGCCGCATGAACCCCAACACCAACCGATGGGAATTCAATTGGGGGGCTTTCCCTTATAACGCCGTGCGTGTTATTGCGCACCGTGATTTTGCCGGCAGTTCCAATGGTGATGGCCCGTTACCGTTGTTATTCGCTCGGGCAATCGGAAGGGACGAATCAAATTTGGTGGTGTTATCAACCGCGGTGATCATGCCTGCCAGCGGCATACGTATTCCGCCGGACAGCGGTGTCACCAGCAACCTTACGCCGTTTGCTTTTGAACAAAAGCGCTGGAAGAAGTATTTTCGAGCCCAGGCCTATTTCAAAAACACGCTCCATTCCGATCCCGCCTTGATCACCCCCGACATCATGGATAACGGCCCCGGGGGCGATGGTACCGAACTGTTTTTCGAGAAAGTGCCCAAGGGCAGCGGAAGCAACTTTGACATGCTGCAACGGTTTAACGACGCGTTTCGGGTTATTGATCCCGAGAGCCAAAGTGCCGACAACATCGTCGCTGGAACCGACGGAGTGTTGGAAGTCAGCATCTATCCGCTCGGCAACGAACCGGGCAATTTCGGGACCGTCGATATTGGATCGGCCAGCAACGGCACGCCCGACCTGCGGCGGCAGATTTTGAATGGCCCAAGCGAAGAGGATTTGTCGTACCACGAGAACAACGAGATCAACCCCAGCGACAATGACCCGGTCACGCTGACTGGTGACACCGGTATCAGCACCGGGATGAAGGACGCCATCGAGGCGATCATCGGTCAATGTCGGGCCATACTGCTATTTGACTCGGTCAGCGAAAATGGCAACAACGCCGAGTACGTGATCGTTGACATGGTGGGGACCCGGTGGGTGTACTTCAAATTCACCGGCAAAAACAAGGTATTGGTGATTCAACCGTGCGCGATGAGTGATCCGGCCGGCGTTCCCGATTTGGACGAGGATGTTGGCGACGAAACCACGTTTTTTACACCGTTGATTCTGGCCCAATAAGAAATTCTTAACATTTAATGAAAATTGCTGCGGTATCGCAACATTTTAGATATTATCGACACTTAGACCTTCCCGGATTCGCCAGCCGACTTACTTAATCCTGCCGTGAGTATCATGAACCAGTCGCTTTGCAACCGCCGAATGGCCCGTTCCCGTCACGGAAAAATTGCCGTGTTAACCGCTTTCATGCTGTTCATCCTGTTGGGGGTGCTCGCCTGCGCCCTGGACCTTGGCTGGGTGACCATGACGAAGACCCAATTGCGGGCCGCCACCGATTCCGGTGCGCTTGGCGGCGGAACCGAGTTGTTGCCGGGTTTAGGGCTGACGGCGTTTAAGACGCCAGTGGAAGTTGCCATCGCGGCGCGGGCGGAAGCGGTTCGTAATGCAGGTAACAATCGCGCAGGCGATCAGCCGTCGGTGTACGTCGATGCCATCCGAGACGTGACACTTGGTCAAGCTCGCATGAACACGACCACGGGTCAGTGGGAGTTTACATGGGGCGCCGCGCCGTATAACGCCGTTCAAGTTGTGGGGCGCCGCGATGTCCCCAGCAGCACCAACGGCGACGGACCGCTGCCGCTGTATTTTGCGCCGGCCCTGGGCATCAACGATTCGGAATTGGATGTGCTTTCAACCGCGGTCATTTTGCCGGCCAGTGGAATTAGAATTCCGCCTGATAGCGGACTGACCAGCGGTTTAACCCCATTTGCGCTTAAACGCGAGATATGGGCGAAACGGTTTCGCGCCCAGACTCACTTCGAAAACGTGCTCGGGTCGGACCCCTCGCTTATTAACTCATCCTATATGGACGATGGGCCCGAAGGCGACGGGTTGGAAATGTACTTCGAACGAGAATACAAGCAAAACGGTACCTATGATTTAGTGCAGGTTTTTGATGACGCATTCGCCGTCGTCGATCCGGCACTGCACACGCCGGACAATATCATTTCGGCGCAGGACGGGGTTTTGGAATTGAACCTGTATCCCAAGGCGAATGAGCCAGGTAACTTTGGAACCGTCGACGTTGGAACACCTGCAAACGAGACTCCGACGCTGGAACGGCAAATTCTTAGTGGTCCCAGCGAAGAAGACATGTCGTATTTTGAAAACAACCAGATCAATCCATCCGAAAACGATCCGCTGATTTTGGAGGGGGACACGGGAATCAGTGCCGGCATCAAAGACGAAATCCTTGCTATCATCGGGCAGTGCCGCTCGATTTTGCTTTACGAGGGCGTCAATCTTCAAGGGAATAACGCCGAGTACAATATTGTGGACATGGTCGGAACGCGTTGGATGTACTCGGATTTGACCGGCAATCCCAAGTATTTGATCATCCAGCCGTGCACCTTAAGTGATCCTGCCGGTATTCCCGATTTTGATGAAGATATCGGCGAAGACCATACTATGTTTACCCCGCTGATATTGGCCCAGTGATCTTTTTGGTTTGCAAGAATTGAACCATAATTGGTTGCATGAGCCAAACCAGCGATCTCAATTCTCCCGTTGCGTCCGAGCCCGCTTCGTCCGCCCCGATGGCGAACTATCCCGAAGCGATTAAGGACTACCAGGCACTGGAGGGCATCAAGGACGTTGCCACCCACCTCGCAATCAAGATTGCTGCCAGCGTGCCAAATTTCACCACAGAATGGATGAACGAGCGTCTGCAGTTGGCGCATCGAACCGTGGAAGAAATGCTGTGGAGTCTCAAACAGGACCACCTGCTGGAAGTGCTGGGTCAAACGGGCCCGCGAAGTTACCGGTACGCCATCACAAAACAAGGGATCGATTTATCCAAACGGCTGTTGGAAATCTGCGGTTATGTGGGACCCACTCCCGTCACAGTTCAGCAATACCGGGACATGATCGAATCGCAATCGGTCGATCGCTCCGAGGTTACTTTGGAAAAAGTACTGACCGCCACCGACCAGCTGACGCTGCCGCCGGAGATCAAGGAAGTCGCCGCTTTGGCCGTTGCCTCCGGTCGCAGCCTGTTCATGTTTGGGCCGGCCGGCAACGGTAAATCTACGCTGGGCCGGATGTTACACAGTGTCGTCGGTGGCGAGTGCTGGATTCCTTATGGCATCGCCGTCGACGAACAGGTGATTCGGGTGTTTGATCCGCAAGTACATGAACAAGTGGAGCTCGACGACGACACGCGTCGTCATTACGACCGGCGGTGGGTCCGTATCCGCCGCCCCATGATCATCTCCGGCGGGGAAATGTCGATGGATCAACTGGATTTAGCTTTTGATCCATCCACGCAATTTTACGAAGCGCCTCCGCACCTGAAAGCCAATTGCGGCACGTTTTTTATTGACGATTTAGGACGGCAGCGCGTTGACCCGCACGATTTGCTCAATCGATGGATCATTCCGTTGGAACACCAAATCGATTACATGACCCTGCACAGCGGCCAGAAGATCCAGGTCCCGTTTAAAATGATGCTGATCGTGGCCACGAACCTAAAGACCAGCGATGTGGCCGACGCAGCGTTTTTGCGACGCATGGGGTATCGAATTCACTTGTTGGCGCCCACCGAGGAACACTACCGCATTATCATGCGGCGCTACGCGGAAGAGTGCGGGTTGCCGATTGACGAACAAATGATCGATACCGTAATCAATCGGTATCGTTCCGAGAATCGACCGTGGCGGGCCTCTGAACCGCGTGACTTAATCGAACGGTGCCGGGACATTTGCGAACTGCGCGGCATTGATTATCAGATCGACGAGTCGATTCTCAACGTCGCCTGGGCCGGCTACTTCTCCGACGAAATCACGATCGACGACGTCGACGTCTGATCGGGATTTGAGTCTGATCGGTCAGAATCTCAAGCGATTCAGATTGACTCAACGTGCCCTGACTTTGTGATATTCAATCCAGAGTCGATTCAATTCATGGGCGCATGCTTTCAGCCTGAACCAGACCACCGGGTCAACCTATCGCAAAGACACTTGCTTGCGCAGCGTGCTAGTGCTTATTGGCAAAAGGACCGTTCCCCCCGTTCTTGCCCAATGTCCCTCAAACTTCCCTTTAATATAACGAGAATTGTTGTAGTGATTTGACGCCATTTACCGATCAAATCGATTATACGGAAATCGCGGATCGTTTGGCGCATTTGGAGCGCCATTCCAAACCCGTCGACAAGGGGGAATCATTCGATGTGCTGTCCAATTGGCCGACAATGCTGGTTTTGCGTCATGATTGTCGTTTTGTCGGCAACCATGCCTGCGCCGGAATTGACCGCGCAACAACGAGAGCTGGAACCAATAACGGGCGTCCAACAGATCAAACCGGTGGTGCCCCGAATGGACTCGAGGCCGCTGGCCACCCAATTGGAACTTCGCAATCTCCGACAGCGTCAGGCCAGCGACAATGAAACGACTGGCAGTTTCATCAGCAGTCTGCAGGGCGAAGATGCTGTCATCGAAGTAATTGTCGGACGCGGTCGTTTGCTGACGTTTCAGCAACCCTTGATCAAGCCCGAGACGGAAACGATTCCGGCGATTGCCGTGGGCGATCCAACCGTTTTGGATTTTGATCTGCTGCCAAATTCACAGATGCTTCGGCTTTTGGGCAAGCGAGTGGGCGTGACGGACCTATCGGTGATCACGGACCAGGGCAAGGCGTTGACGTTTCAGGTGCAAGTCGTTTACGACTTGAATCTGGTGCGGGCACAACTGAGACAGCTGTTTCCGAACGCGTCATTGAATCTAGCCCAACTTTACGAACACATTGTGATCGAGGGCGAAGCGGAAAATGCCGATCAGGTCACTCAAATTATTCAGACGTTGCAAGCATTGTTGACGTCGATACAGATCGCCAAAAACGTTTCTAGCAAGGCCACGCGTGGACCGGACGAACCACAAGTGCCCGAGACCGCTCCCCCTGCCGAAGGCGGTGGGGCCGGCGATCAGGGAAGCGACGAGCCGAGCGGCGGCGAGCCCGGCAGTACGCCTGCTCTCGACGAAGAAAAGCCGGACATTTCGGCTACGATTCCAACGCCTCAAATCATCAATTTGATACGAGTACCGGGCGTGCAACAGGTCATGTTGCAAGTCCGCATCGCGGAACTGAATCGAACCGCGCTTCGCCAGGTAGGTGCTGACATACTGTATCGCGACACGTCGAATCGAACGTTCGGCAGCGTCGTCGGCGGTGCCAATTTCAGCACGAACGAAGCTGGTGACTTGTTGGGGTTGGCGCTCGGCTCCGCCACCACGGCGTTTGCCATCATTCCCAATGCTTCGTTGGACGTCGTGTTTCAATTGTTGCGGCAAAACGAAGTCGTCAACGTGCTGGCCGAGCCAAACTTGATGGCGATGCATGGACAAGAAGCGAGTTTTCTGGCGGGCGGGGAATTCCCCGTGCCGGTGCCCACGATTGCCTTTGGCGGTGCCACGGCAGCCACAATCGAGTTTAAAGAATTTGGCGTGCTATTGAATTTCGTTCCCTTCATCATGGACGGTGACGTGATTCGATTGAAAGTCGCGCCCGAAGTGAGCACGATCGACCCCGCGACCGGTGTGGTGGCGGGCGACATCTTTGTGCCTGGCGTAAATTCGCGAAAAGCCAACACGACCGTCGAACTGCGGCAGGGGCAAACGCTGGCGTTGGCCGGTTTGCTGCAGGCGGAATTGGAGGCTCGAACGAGTCGCGTCCCCGGATTGGGTGATCTGCCGTACCTGGGGCCGTTCTTCAGCAATACGACCCATCAACGCGTTGAAAAAGAACTGATCATTCTGGTGACGCCGTGGTTGGTTGATCCGATGAATGAGAATCAACTGGCGCCATTGCCAGGTACCGAAATCAAGGATCCGGATGACTTTGAGTTCTATTGGTTGAATCGGATCGAAGCCCGATCCAATTGCGACACGTACAATCCAATCGCCGCTTGGGACGATCCGTGGAATTTCAAGCAATTGCAAATCCGGGAACAGCGCAACATCAACGGGCCTTACGGGTTTTCGAAGTAAACCGCAGATTTGGTGACAGCCAATATCATTCGTGCAATTATTGAGAAAGCGAAATAGCAATCCCTTAAGCCCGATTCAGATGGACGGGCCGCCGGGAGCATTGGGGGAGTTAGGTTCATGAGTCGTAGTATTGTTATGGTGACTCTATCGATTTGTGGTTTGATTGCCACGGGCCTCAATGGTTTGACGGCATGCGGCCAAACCATCTCGGACACCTATCCGGCGGTTGCCCAACAGGGAAATCAACAGTTTGTAGGCGACGCAGGCTTTTCCAAGCCACAATCGGTGATTGCGCCGATTCAAACGCAATCCTACCAGCCTGCGGTGACACCGGCGGTGTCATCGGCCAGCCTGGTTCGCGGGGTCGCCCAACCATCGGCGCCCATCAGCCACGGTGTCGCAACCGGTCCATGTGGAGGCTGCAATCAATGCCGGGGCTTTAGCGGTTACGGGTTTGGAGAAAGCGTCGGTTTCCGCAATGATGCCTGCCAGTATTTCCGAAATTATTCGCAGCGGCCCTTCGGCACCTTCACGAAACGCACCTTAGCCGCCCAAGTCTGTAATGGCTTTGCAGCTCAACGCGTGTTTTTTCGATTTCACTTCCACTTTGATCACGCCAGCCAATCGTGGCATCTGACCGAAGCCGGCCATCGACAAGCCGATAAAGTCTCGCAGATCATTCAAACCAATTTTGGTTCGGTCATTATTGAGACGACCGGCGATATGAACGCCGACGAGGCCAGGCGGCAAGTCGCATTGTTGGAGTTGCAGCAGCGCGGCGTGCAAGTGGCATCCAATGACCTGGTGGTTGGACGGTCTTATGCAAACGGCATAAGCGGTATCGAAGCCATATCGATTTATGACTTGCGGTCCCGGCCCGTATCGCTGAGTCAGGGAGCGTCTTTGTCGTCCGGCACGTTTTTGCCCTCCGCCTTGAACACACCGAGCGGATCCGGATCCGGAGCCGGAGGCAATTAATCACTCAGGTACAAATAACTGAAAACGTAAACAAAGCAAAGTTGAACGATGAATGTTTTTTCCCCCACGAAATCGTCAGCGGCGGTCGCATTGACGGTTAGCGCCTGCATATTTGCCGGATGTTCCAATCTAAAACCTGGATTGGTTGGAAAACCGTTTGCAGCCAACCACCAAACGCACGTCAGGCCAGTAAACCAGCGAACCTCGTCTGCCCCGCCAGTTGCCGCGCCAACCACCGCGCCAAACATCACCCTCCAGTTGGTCCAAGCCCGACAACTGGAACAAAAGGGAGACCTGGCAGGCGCTGCACAAGTCTTGAGAGATATGCTGGACCGCCATGGCGAGAACAAGGAAGCGTTACATCGTCTGGCCGTCGTAATAGACAAGCAGGGATCGCCCCAGCAGTCGCAGGCTTTCTACCAGCGGGCCTTGGCGTTATCGCCCCACGATGAGGAAGTACTTTGCGATTTCGGATATAGCTATTACCTGCAG
>JBFILF010000219.1:0-8808 GCA_041599835.1 Pirellulaceae bacterium | reverse complement strand
GATTTAGCAAAGGCTGGTGGGCGTGGAAGGAGTTGAACCTTCGACCTCCACATTATCAGTGTGGCGCTCTAACCAACTGAGCTACACGCCCTTACCAGCTAAACGAATCGCCAGCGCGAAAGGGACTTTATACACAACTAGCTGTGCGACGTATTTTAAAAATTGCCTGATTTGTGTCAAACCGTCTTGAGGCCGCTGCTCTGCTCGAGGCCCGCGTGCTTACCTGATAAATAGAAACATGCGAACTGATCAGGTTCACCGATCGCCGCTAGTCATTTGGCCAAACTGTCGGGTGACGCTTGGAAATGGATGCCACATGGGTCCAACGATCATGACCTACCGGAGCATGGTTTGGCCGCCAAACACGGCCACCGCTTGTGTTGGCGATGCTGGTCGAAAACAGCCGATTTACACGGCTAATCGGTGCCTATTTTGCACTTTTCGCAAGACAGCGATCCGGATAGGCTTGTAGTCGATTTTGCGATGGATGTGGCGGCAGCGTCGTGTCGGCCCGCACATCCTGGTCGCATACTAATTTTCAGGTAATGGGTCAGTCATGTCGCTTATCAAATATGTGCCGTTTTTGTGCCTGATCGTTGTCTGGCTCTTGCCGGGATTGCCATCGCAAGTCGCCATGGGCCAAGACTCCAATCTGGAAAAGGCCTTAAAGATTCAACCCAAGCACACGGACATCGATTTTGACACGCCGACGGGTGCCGAATTAGAGAAATGCAAAATTGAGAGCGCCAAGCCGCGATTTGGCGAATCGGGCTGGGTAGTGATCGATCACAACGGACGGGTGATTCGCAAGTTCATCGACAAGAACAAGGACACTCACCTCGATCAATGGTCCTATTACAAAGATGGCATCGAAGTGTACCGCGACATCGATTCGAATTTTGACCAAAAGGCCGACCAATACCGCTGGCTGGGAACTGCCGGCGTGCGGTGGGGAATTGATCGCGATCAGGACGGAGACATTGACTCGTGGAAAATGATTTCGGCCGAAGAAGTGTCTTATGAAGTGGTGCAAGCGATCAAAAATCGCGATCCTGCACGGTTTATTCGATTGTTGATCGACGACGACGAGATCGAAAGCCTCGGCGTGGCTGGGAGCCAGGCCACGGAGATCAATCGACGCGCGGATCAGGCGCGATCTAGATTCGCCGAGTTTGCCAAGGATCAATCCGTGATCTCGAAAGATTCGACGTGGATTCATTTTGGGGGCATCCGTCCGGGGCTGATTCCAGCGGGTACCGACGGGGCGAAATCCGACGTCATGTTTTACGACAGCGTGACAGCTGTGGTCGACAACGGCGGTCGGCAACACGGTCAGATCGCTATCGGGACACTGATCAAGGTGGGCGATGCCTGGAAAGTCATTGATTTGCCCGAACCGATCGTCGAGGGCAAAGCGGTGCGCAACGGCGCTCTGTTCCTGCAGGCATCACATTCCAATGTGGCCAGCACTGACGATGTCGGCACACAAGCCAACATGTCGTCAACTAGCCAGGAACTGTTTCGACAATACGAAGAGATCGATGAGGCGATTCAAAAAGCGTCGGGAGCGGAACTGGCGAAATTGCATGACAAACGCGCCCGATTGCTGACCGAGCTGATCGAAGCCTCGACTACCGACGAAGATCGCTCGAACTGGGTGCGTCAGATGTCTGACATGGTTAGCGGCGCCTATCAAACCGGTGAGTACGACGACGGCATCAAGTTTCTCCAGGATGCGATCAAAAAATTCAAACAGGACGAAATTGATACGTCCGATATCGCGTATGCAGAATATCGATTGATCACGGCCTATTTTTCGCGGCAAGTGGACGAGGCCTCTCGGGACGAATTGGACAAAGTGCAGGAAGCGTTCATGAGCAAACTGGAAGACTACGTGAAGGTCCATCCCAAGTCCCAACACGCACCGGACGCCATGATGCAATTAGGATTGTCCGCCGAATTTGCCGGGGAATTCAACGACGCCGAAGACTGGTACGGGCGCATCGCCAGCGATTTCGCCAATTCACCGATGGCCAAAAAAGCCACGGGGGCCAAGACCCGCTTGAATTCAGAAGGCAAACGAATTGCCTTTAGCGGCACGGCGGTCGATGGTCGAAAGTTCGATTTAACCAACGCCAAGGACAAAGTTGTATTGATCCAGTATTGGGCTACCTGGTGTGAGCCGTGCAAAAACGACCTGTCCATTATCAAGCGGATGTATGAAAAATACCGCCGCCAAGGATTCGTCGTCGTCAGCGTTAGCCTGGACAATTCCAAAGAGGAACTGCAGCAATTTTTGCAGCAAAATCAGCTGCCCTGGATTCACTTGTTCGAGGAAGGCGGCTTGGACAGCCCCTTGGCCGACCAACTGGGTATTTCGCTGGTCCCCACCATGCTGTTGATCGGGGCCGACGGCAAAGTCATTGACCGTAATATCACGGCAATTGATCTGGACCGCCAATTAAGTCGCCAATTTCGCGACCAAGACGACGAATAGTCGTTTAACACCGGCATTAATCGTGTCCGGCAGCGACGGTAGTGAACGTTCTGTGTGGCAATCCGCCCGCTTGGCCTCCTGACTTGATTCGGAAAAAACTACGGGACTACTCGAGATGCGCACCGCCATCGCCCTGATCGTCGTTTTGTTAGTTATTGCGTTAGCCGCGTTTTGGTTGAAGCAGACTACAACCCGGGATCAATTGGCCAAATTAAAAGCTCAAGGCATGCCCGTCTCGATCAGCGACCTGGCAGACGTCGAACAACAACCTCATGCGTCAAGCGCAAGTCTGAAGGACGAGTTATCCGGCTTATTGGAAGCAGACACATTGTTCAGCCAAGCCGAATTGAACGACCCCGATTCGCATGGTGAGTTGATTGACGCATACCAACACATCGCCAAGCAGCATCCCGTTTTGTTTAAACAGTTGGCGGAACTTGCGGACGCAGAATCATTATCTCCGGGTCTCGATTACCACCAGGAACCGGGCGAGTTTATGGAACAACTTATGTTGCGATGCAAGTCGCTGCGATCGATAGCCCGCGTCTTGAACAGCCGCTGCACAGTACAACTCGCCACTGGCGATTTCGACGAAGCCACTCGAACTGCCCTGTCGATACTTAAGATTTCACGAAAATCGGATCAGTTGCCAACCTTGATCAGCTTCTTGACATTGACGGCAGTTCAGGGGATTGGGCTTCATGCTTTGAACGACTGCATCCAGACTGGCCAGCTTTCGGCACAAGTCCAGGAGGAGATCGAAAACGAACTGGTGCTGCAAGACACACTGCGGCGATTCAAGTCGGCGCTGATTACTGAGCGAGCCTTTGGCATTACCATGATCGAAGAACAAGGGTTACTGGCGTTGTTTCAATTGGGCGGCTACCTGACGGCATTGCAATCCCAAATCGATACTGCGCAAGAATTAATCTGCGAAGTCGATTTTGCCGACGACAAATCGACGGCAGCTGCCCTGGTTTTGCCCGCAATCCATCAATCACGAAGCGCGGCAAATCGAATGTTAGCCTTGGTCCGCGCGCTGCGAATCATCAATGAATTTAACCGATCGTTAATCAACGAACCCACGTTGGAAGATCTGAATTTGCCCGCCCCGAGCAAAATCGACCCGTTTTCAGGCGATCAACTGATCGTCAAGCGATCGGATGACGGCTGGACGGTCTATTCGGTTGGCCGCGACAAACACGACGACGGCGGCAGCTTGGAACGGGACCAGGATTTTGGCTTTGGACCTGGCGCAAGGTAGCTTGGCGTAAAGCGGACCGGTATCGGCACGATGGGCATTGGCTCGACCGCGCGATGCATCGAGTATGAATTGCCCCTCGCCGCCTGTTGGAAACAGACCGGACTGTTGCCGGCATTACCGTTTCAATCCGCTGAACGACCGGCTTTCTATTTGTTTAGAAAATCAAACCTGCCTGCCGTGCAAATCATCATCTCCGCCGTGTTCAGACACATCTGCATTCGGATCGGGTCATTTGATGCAGCCCGAATCGAGGTGGCCATGTGGGCATACTCGTCGCTCAAATTCTTGAGTTTCAGATTGGCCGCGACTGCCGGATACGCCTTGAGCCGCTCGATATACGGCCGATCAATCACTCGAAACGCGGTGCCCAGACTGTATCCTCTGGCGTTTACGACTTTGTGCCACTCGTACGGCACATTAAACAACAAGTCGCCGGACCTCAGGTAAACCGTGTCGTACTCCCGATCATCGAGCGGTCCCTCTCGGCCACCCGACGGAAACACAAGTTCCTCTTGGTTCCGATGCTGGTCGCCCGGTTGCGGTGGGCGGCTCATCCACTTTTTTACGCCGGCCATCATCACGAACACGTTCAAGGTGGGAAACATGTGCCAATCGCTTCCCGGCGCGCCGCTGGAGGGTTCGGCAAACATCTCGGTGTTGTTTCCCAGAAAGCAGTGACCGCTCAGCTCCCATTCTGGAATTTGAAACCAGTTGCCTCGGAACACTTCGTTGCGGATGTGTTCAAAAATGGTCGTGCCCCATGGATGTTTGTGCAGGTCGCTAAATCCGCTGGAAACGCGCCCCAGGTGGGCATAAACATCTTTTTTGTTAACGAAAATTTCGTCCAGGTACTCTTGGGCCGTTCCTTCCTTGCCCGACACGTAGTTGTAATCGGTCTTGCCTTCTTTATTGCGAAAGGCGACCGCTGAGTCATCGGTTTTTTCCCGCCACAGCAGTTTTTGATCTGTGGCACGTTCCAGGAATTCGCGCGTGCCGACGGCCGGATCCAGCGGCACCATTTTGCGAAACACGACCGGCTTGGAAAAATTCTTGGAACACGCTTCCAGCAATTCCAGATTCAAAACATTGCTGTGTTCGTCCGGTTCAACTACGTGGATGTAATCGTGACTCAAGTCGTCCTGCAGTTTGGTCTCGTCGCCGAGCACGATATTTTCGGGCATCAATTGTTCTCCCAGCTATTTGCCAATATCGTCAGTTGTCGATTCACCGCGTGCTTCATTGAATGGCAGCGGCAACCTAAGATTTTATGGTTGGGACGCCCAGGCACAATTGCCAAATAGAGTTTATTTCTCAGTGATGTCGGCTTCCCAAGTGCAATCAATGCAGTCTTTAACGCTCTGGTAGGCTGGGCATTTTGCCGCGTAACTTTTCAAAACCCGCTGCACCACTTCGGTAGCTCCCAATGGAACGGTCAACCGGTAGTTTAGGTGAATCCGAGTGATTTTTAAGACGTTGTCAACGTCTTCAATGTCGCCGCTGACTTCAGCCATCAGGTTGTTTGCCGAGTTAATTCCCCGCACGTCCAGTGCGGCGCCCAGCGTCCCCAGCAGTCACCCGGATACGCCGGCAATCATATGGTCGAGTGTTGCCGGGTACTCGGGACCGGGAATGTCTCGGCCATACTTCTCGGCATAAAAACTTTTGATACCGCCATGAATTCCAAAATGGAGGGGTTCGGCAAAGCCCTTTAGGTGCGCCGTGCGGTGCGGACCCTCGTGTTTTTCGAGTCGCAGACGACTGGTGTGAACGACGGCCATTTTTCGTGTCTCCTCAAACCACTTGGCAAATCGAATTTTCGTTCAACTGCTGGGGCCGGGCAAGCACACGACCCGGCCCGTTGCGCGACACGATTGGTCGTAGCCGACGTTGGGCCAACTTCGGACGCACGATTGGTCGTTGCCGAAGTCACGCGGACTTCGGTCGCTTCTCGCAACATGCCTAATTTTTGGGAATCTGGTAACCGGATTTTTAGTCTGGAATTTTTGGTTGGACCGCCCATCGACCAAACTGGCAATCCGCGGTGCTATCAACGGCACGTCTTTTACAAACCCTTTACTCACATTGGCACGGGTTTACGTTACCATCAAGATTCTGAACCTCAATAAATAAAGGAGTCTCCCATGAAAGACCGTGCCTTGTTAAACGTGACCTTGGCCCTTTTTTCGTTCGGCCTGTTTTTCGAACCAACGACGCTGTTGGCCAAATCCGACGGCCGGGTCTCCCATGTTACCTTGTATCGCGACCAGGCCATGGTCACGCGGACGATTGAAATTGACGGAGAGGCTGGCAACAGAGAAGTCGTGGTGGGAAATCTACCCGAGAACATTGTCAGTGACAGCCTGTTTGCCGAGGGTTCTGCCGAAGTCGAAGTTCGTGCGGTGCAGTTTCGATCGCGGGCCGTCGGCGATTCGCCACGAGAAGAGGTCCGCCAGCTGCAGACGCAGATCCAAAGCGTGCAGGATCAGATCCAGTTGAACCAGAAGAACACTGAGATCCTGACCAAACAGGCTGCGTACCTGGATCAGCTGGAAGGGTTCGTGGCACCTACGGCGACCACCGAACTGTCGCAGGGTGTACTGGATGCCGAAGCACTGGAGCGCATCACCAAATTTTCGTTTGAACAACGCGAGAAAATTGCTCAGCGACAGGTCGAATTGGCCAAAACCG
The DNA here is from genome assembly GCA_041599835.1 of Pirellulaceae bacterium. Lineage (GTDB taxonomy): Bacteria > Planctomycetota > Planctomycetia > Pirellulales > Pirellulaceae > CAJQPP01. The sequence goes on along the minus strand of JBFILF010000219.1, from coordinate 2,359 downwards.
CCCGCGACTTGAACGATGAGTTGACGTTGTTGCAGCGACAACTGGGCGAGATTACCAACGGCTCAAACAAAACCGTGCGCGAAGCCGTCCTGTTTCTCAGTAAATCGGACGATCAGCCGCATGAGGTCAGGTTGAATTACCTGGTCAATGATTGTGGTTGGTCACCGACGTACACGGTTCGTTCCGGAGGTGATCGAACAACCGCCAAGCTGGAATATAACGGACTGATTCACCAGATGAGCGGTGAGGACTGGCAAAACGTTTCGCTCTCGCTGTCGACGGCTTCGCCTGCGTTGGCCGCCGCCGGTCCCGGGCTGGCGCCGCTCCGCGTGACGTTGATTGGCGGCGCGGGCCAGCAGTCGCAACAGTCAGTTCAATTTGCCAATCCAACCAAAGGCCAGCTGGAACAAATCGTTTCCAAGCAGCAAATGGCTGCCCGCGCAAATCTAAACGCCACCAATCGAATTGACATGTATGAATCTAACTGGAGTCTTAACGATGCCGCCAACGAATTCGCCTGCGTGGAAATGGTTGGAGAAACCACGGTGGTGAAGAATTTGAAGGCAGAGATCGAAAAGATGACCGATGAACCCAGCTTGACGTATCAATTGGCCTCCAGCGTCAGCCTGCCCAGTCGCAACAACCGGCAAATGGTGCGCATCATCTCCACTGATTTGCCCAGCCAGTTCTATCATGTGGCGACACCGGTATTGACCAGTTACGTCTATCGCGAAGCCGAGATCACCAACGATTGCACGGAGGATTTATTGGGCGGACCGATTATGGTCTATCTCGATGACAAGTTCGTAGGTCGTGGCGAAATCCCGACCGTCGCCCGCGGTCAGACGTTTGTGGTCGGCTTCGGCGCCGATCCGCAATTGCGTTCGCGGCGCGAACTGGCGGAAAAAACGGATGGCATCAACGGCGGCAACCGCGAACTGCAATTCGAATATCGCTTGGTAATCGAGAATTTCAAGGATGACGCAACGGCGATTCGCATCGTCGACCGGATGCCCACCAGCTCCGACGAGGCGGACATCCGTGTCACCACCAAACGTTTTTCGGACGAATTGTCAACGGACGAAATGTATGAGCGGGTGGAAAAGCCGGAAGGCATTTTGCGATGGGATATCGATGTGCCCGCCAAATCAATTGCCGAAACAGCGCGAATGATCACGTACTCATACTCGGTCGAATACGATCGGAATTACGTGGTTTCACTGCCCGATTCGCTGAACCAGCTGAAACAGGACTTTGAGCGCCTGCAGCGAGTCAGGTCCATTCGCTAGTGAATTATCGAATTCGACGAAAGCAAATAACAACTTTGGATTCGGATAACCGTCTACCGCCGCGACCAAGACGCGGAGCGGCGGAATAGAAAACCGGTGTAATAGGCCGCTCCATCGATTCCAACAATGTGTGGCACAGCCCAATTTTTGGGGCGGCATTCCACCGCGCCGATTCAAATCACTCGTCGGTCTCAACTGATATCGCGGTTATCGGGTCCGGCATCGGGACTGATATCTCCATCATAGCCCTCACCACCGCCGGCGACTTGTTCCTCGGCGGCCGCCTCCTCGGCTTCAAGTTCGGACGCTTCGGCGTCCATTTGTTCGGCCAGTTCCGCGCGTTCTTGAGTGTCCACCGAAACGACTTTGCCCTGGTAACTGAGCATTTCTTCGATCCGCGCTAACTTGCCGCGGAAGAACGGAAAGATCGGCGTGCGGTACAACCCGATCACTCGTTGCATTTCAAAGATGGGTTTGTTCATTCGCGTCTTTAATTTCAGCGAACCGATTCCGGCAATGAACAATTCCAGATAGTCGAGCGGTTCGTTTTCGGTTTTTAATCCGATCAGCTCAAACCGTTCGCCCTTGCCGCCCCATTTGTTGATGGTCAAACCCGACTCGTCAATACGAACTCGCATGTGCGTGCGGCTCCAGACCAAATTCACCAGCCAGATAATCCCAAAGATGCTGCCGATGACGAACCAGGCCGACGCGTTTATCTCGGGCGCCAATCGCCCCAGCCGGTCGGCCATCCAGCTGAACACTCGAAAATTTTCCGTCGTCAATTCCAATACAACCGGGATGCCGACGAACGTACCGAGCAGCCCGAACATCAGCCAGAATTTTGTCTTTGGCAGATTAAAACGAAAGGCAATGTACCAGACGATCATCACCGAGATGCCGATCCAGAACAGCATGTGATTATCGAAAGGCCACCACGTGACTGGGTTTTCGCCCCCGTTGGGCCAGGCCAGAACCGAGAAGATCAAAAACAGCAGCGCCGGATAGCCGGCCAATATTCCCGGCAAGTGATCGTAAAGCATAATCGGCTTGGCCGTCGTGGCAGGTTT
>JBFILF010000218.1:0-8836 GCA_041599835.1 Pirellulaceae bacterium | reverse complement strand
TTTGATGCGCGATATGGGGCGGCTGCGCGAATCGAACATCGTGCACCAGGAACTGCAGCGAGATTATGGATACTCTCACGCTGCGGCTTTATCGCGCCAAGCAATTCCTGAACTCAGCGACCAGCAACGTTGACCGGAGTGATATGAACAAACTCGTGAACAAGGGTTGGGTTGAATGAATCTTGCCATGTCATCAATAACGCCTGTCCGGATGTGGGTCGTTCGGACCTGGGTCGTAATTTTACTGGCGGCCAGTTGGCCGAGCGCATCGGCGGCACAGGACACAGGTAACCCGTCGACCGCCGGAAATGGCGCGGCGGATGACGCGGCCGCGAGAGGGTTTCTGGAAATTGTGTTTGCCGGAGGGCCGGTGGGCGTGGCGATTGTGCTGGTGTTGGTTGCGCTGTCGGTCACCGCTGCCTATTTGATTATTGACCATTTGTTATCGGTGCGTCGCAGCGATGTGGTTCCGGAAGGATTAGGTGAGAAAATCAACCAGTTGCTGGCGGCACGCCAATTCATTGACGCTCAAAAGCTGTGCCAGGATGCGCCCAGCGTGTTATCGTTCGTGCTGCTGCATGGGATTTCAGAAATCGAATATGGCTGGACAGCGGTTGAAAAAGCGATCGAAGATGCACTGGCCGAACAATCGGCGCGGATGTATCGAAAAATCGAATACCTGTCAGTGATCGGCAACATCGCACCGATGGTCGGCCTTCTGGGTACGGTCGTGGGGATGATCCTGGCATTTCAGCGCGTGGCCGACACCCAAGCCACGGCCGGCGCGCCGCAACTGGCCGAGGGTATTTACCAGGCGCTGGTCACCACCGTTGGTGGGCTGATCGTGGCAATTCCAGCGATTGGAGCTTTCGCCATCTTTCGCAACCGAATCGACCAATTGGTGGCGGAAACGGGCTACGTCGCTCAGCATGTGTTTGGACCGCTGCGGCGGAAAAAGAAATAACACCTACAGATTAACTTGGCAGAACAATTGTGTTCAGTCCGCGAATCAAACGCTCGAGGAAACTCGGGTTCAATATGACGCCGATGATCGACGTGGTTTTTTTGTTGATCATCTTTTTCCTGGTGTCCAGCCATCTGGCCCGCCGCGAGGCACAACTCGAGTTGCAACTGCCGGTTGCCAAATCGGGCGACGAGGACGTCACCCTCAGCCAGCCACGCATCACCATCAACGCTCGCTCCGACGGCAGCTTGATGTTTGCCGGTCGCGAAACAACGGTGGATGAAATTCCCGCGCGGCTGGCCGCCGCCAAAAACGAACTGGGTGACGATTTTGAACTCCGGTTGCGGAGCAGCCGGCAAACGCCCTATGGCAAAATCGAACCCGTCATGACGGCATGCACGCGGCTGGGCATCTGGAACGTTACGTTTGCCGTTTACCGGGAGGATCGCTGATGGTCCGCCGTCCCGATCACCGTCGATCGCGCGAGCCGGACATGGATGCCACGATGACACCCATGATCGACGTGGTGTTTTTGCTGCTGATCTTTTTTGTGTGGACCGCCAGTGCGCAAATGATCGAATACGTTTTGCCCAGCCAACTGACCCGGCAACAAGGCAATCTCGACGCGCAGATCGTGGAACCGCCACCGGAGCAGGATTTTGACAACGTGGTGATTCGACTGAGGTGGGACGGCGGCTTGCCGGACTGGACGATTAACGATCAACCCATGCAATCGGTCCAGCAGGTTGCCGACGCGCTGGTGGCGTTGGCCCAAATCAAATTGGATGCGCCGATCATTGTTCATCCGGATCGCAATGTTCCGTTGGGCTACGTGATCGAAGTGTATGACTTGGCCAAGCTGGCTGGATTTGTGCAAGTTTCGTTTGCGCTCAACACCGCAGGTTAGACAGATTATTTCCCTAAATCATCGCCCATGATGACACGTTCGCATGCCTCGCGAAAACTTTTAACGGCGATGTTGCTGGCGTTCGCCGCGTGCGGTGCGGCACCCATCGTGCCGGTGTCCGGTCAGACGGTTGCATCGTCGACGACCGACGATGTGACGCTGGTTAGCGGGTTGATGCAGCGGAGGCTGTTCGAGCTAGCGCGCTTTCATTGCGAGCAAGTGTTGTCTGACCCGAACCGGTCGACACGGGAAAAAATCGATGTGGCCATCGCCGATATACAGACCCGCTCGCAACAGGCTTTCCAAGCGGCCGACGCGCTGCGTGAACCGCTGTGGCTGGATGCTGAACAGACAGCGCGAGACCACGCGGAGCGGTTTGCAGATTCTCCCCGCCAGATCCTGATTCGCGTCCAACAGTCATTAGTGTTGCAAGCCAAAGTGGAACAGTTGCGGCAGGAAATTGAGGCTGATATGGCCACCGGCGACGCCCGCAGCAAGGCACAATCGTGGATCCGATTGGCGATTCGCGGCTTCGAAGACTCGCTGGAAGAAATTCGAGTGTTGCTGAACCAGCGCCCGCGAACCGGCGGCGACAACCTGACCGCCCTCGAATTGTTGGCACTGCGCAACAACATTAATTACCAAATCGCACGATGCCATTTGCACCGCGCATTACTGTACAGCGACCGGCAGGAACTGGATCGCAACGAGGCGTTGCAACAAGTCAATGACGCCCTCGATTCGGTGCTGAATGCCACATCGCCAGGACAACCTCTGTGGTGGCAAGCCCAGGCTGACCGGTTAGCGGTCGCGCGGCACTCAGGTCGATTTGAGGTCAATCAATCGGTATTGAATCAATTGCGAAGCGAGGTGTCAGACGACCAGCAGCGGTCCAGATTGATCAGCGAATTGATTCGATTACTGATTGCCCAAGGAGATTTGGCTCGCGCCAGCCAGTTGGCGGACAACAGCCCCACGGCGTCACGCTGGCCGGAGTTGGATTTGGCCCGCATCGAATTGCTGACCGCGTTGTCAGTGGACTCGCAACAATCCAAGCAACAGCGAAGTGGCTGGCGAAACTACGCCCTGCAACTGGCCGGCCAGATCGAGGAGGTTCACGGCAGTTATTGGGCGCGTCGCGCCAACCTGTTGATTGTCGACAGCGCCGGCGATTCGGTCGCCTTGTCGGGCAATGTGGACATGTTGGTTGTGTTGGCAACCGAGGCGCAGCGCAAACAGAAATGGGAGGAAGCGGTCAAGGCTCTGGACACGGCCAGGCAACTGGCCGCCAACCAGAACCTGGCGGATCTCGCCTACAAACTGGGATTTCGAGCGGCGGCGATTCGTCAACAACAACAAGACTTCGAGGACGCCGCTCAACGGTTCGAGTCGGTCGCCACTCAGTTTTCACGCCTGACGGATGCGCCGTCAGCCCACCTGATGGCCTGCTGGAACATGGCCAAAACGGTTGGGCAGGACCACGACCGCTTGGCCAAATACCGGTCGATGTTGGAGTTCAACATTGCCACGTGGCCGCAGTCTGCGGCAGCGGATCAAACCAGAATCTGGCTGGCGCAGTTGTGGCAGAATCAGCGAAACTGGCCGGCCGCGATCGAGCAGCTGTTGGGCGTCAGCCTGAATAGCTCACTCGTCACGCAAGCAATTCGGCAACTCAGTTCGTGCGTTGACGCCTATGTGGCCGAGCTGAAATCCCAAAACGTTTCAGCCGACAATTTGATTCAAACGGTGGTCGACCGATACGCGCCGGCACTCCGCGACTCGGACCGTTTCTCCCCTGATCAATGGACCGAGTCAATATGCGAAATGGTGTTGCTGTTAGCCAACTTGCATTTTCGTTACCAGGCCGACTTGGATTTGGATATCAGATCGCTCGTTGACACAACGTACCAGCGATCACAGTCCGCCAATTACGGTTGCTCCGACCGCGCATTAGCATGGAAGTTTGTCGCCGTCAGCCCGGACCTGGAGGCCGCGTCCGTTGGTGATGAATTGTCCGAACTGGCTGCCGGTGAATCAGCTATCGATATCTTGCTGCACGGTCTCACGTCGCGGGCCCAGTTCGATCCGGAACAGTTTCACGGCAAGTTCAGCGAATTGTTGGCGGCCGTCTACCAACTTCGGGTTGCCGGCCATGAAGGTTTATCTCCGGCAAGACTGAAAGCCTGGCGATTAGCGCTGTTGGACGCATACGTTCGCGACGAGCAGTTCAGCGCGGCCATTGAGCATTCCGAACAATTGGTCCAGCAATACCCGCGGGATCTCGAACTGAAAATCCGGCATGCCCAATTGCAAACCCGCGCCGCCCAAGTTGGCGCATCGCCAGATTCGATGGCGGCTGCGCTTTCAAGTTGGCGGAAAATCGCCAGCCAGCTACGCCCGTATACGCCCGCCTGGTTCCAATCCAAGTACCACGTTGCCTTGCTGCTGGAAAGGCAGGGAAAACGCGATGAGGCGCTCCAGCTACTCAAATACATCCAGGCTGTGCCGCCCGGCTGGGACCAGTCGGAGTGGGCGGACGAATTCGCCGCTCTGCTCGCTAAATGTCAGCAGTGATCGGCGCGGCAATTGGATTCCGCAATTCAGAGGGGCGATTGCCGAATTGTCCAGCTTGGTGTCGTTGCCGGGGCGGATCTAGAAAACATTGCGGGCCGGCACGTGCCGGACTGCGTTCAGTGCGATCGAACTTGTCAGGACGAAGCCAGCCAGAATGAGCATGTGATACAAAAACATGGGGGTTGCCTTTTCGTTGGGGGGTTAGTTGGAACTATCCCGTATATTTGGCAATGCATGTGCCAAACATTTGTCAACGAAATGCAAGCAGCGTGGAACGCGGCAATAAGCGGGGTTTTCTCGGTCTTGGCGAGTTCGTCACGCTGATAGCGCATCGCTGCCAGCATGTTGCTAATGCGATACAACGCAGATCGAGTTGACGACAACCGTCGTCGCAGCATGCTTGCGGAAAGAGATGACTTTGCCGGCTGCGCAAAAAAAATCGCGGTGACCGCAAATGTCACCGCGATGGTTGATTCTCTACGTTGCAGGCAGCCGGCGTCTACCAGGGGCCACGCACGGGATAAATGCCGAATTGTCGTGTGCTGGATGGCCAGTAAGGCGTGTTCATAGTCTCGTCGCCACCGGTGACTCCGCCTGCGCCGCCAAAGTCGCGGCTGTATTGGTGATAAATCGGCAGGCTTTTGGTTTGCGCCACGCCCCAATTGTATTCCGTTTGAAACGCCGCTGTGGGAGGCACGACCAGCGCGGTTGGCTGCCCGTATCGCCAGTAATTGTAGTTGCCGTGCCAGGGATTTGCGGCCGATTGCCGCCAGTTCCAGCGATGCATTCGGGTGGCGTCCAGGCCATGCGCGCTGTAGCTGTAAAATCGATTTGGACTGTACTGGTCGGCAGCCGCAAATGCCACCGCAGCGGGCCCCAATCCTCGGTGACCCGTCGGACATCCGATGCAGTAACCTTCAGGCCCGACGCCGTTGCAGGCGGTGGGGCAGGAACATCCCGGCCGCGAATCGCAATTGCCGCAGGGCACGCAGCTGCCGGGAGCACCACCGCAATTGGCGCTACTGCAATTGGCGCTGCCACAGCCGCTTTGGGCTTGGGCAGCGGTGGACCAAGTGATCATCAAAAGGATGGCCGCGACGCCAGTGAATGTCTTGACAACTGTCATTGTAAAAATTTCCTGTCGAGTATGTTGCGATCGAATTGAATTCGCGACCATCGATCCGGCTTAGTTGCAGCCGCCGCTTGCGCAACCGCCCGCTCGGCCTCGGTGAGCGACACCGGGTCTCCAGTCGCAATTCAGACAATATTTTCTGGACTGTAACGAATACTGCAGTTTTTGCGCGGCAAATCCGCTAAACGGCAGATTGCCCATGTGGTTACAGCCACTTTGCCACACCACGGTCGTTTTGTTCAGCGCGTCACCGCCCCGACCGAATTGGCAATTGTCACTGTAGAACTGGGCCGACGTACCGTAGTAGCTGTAGTAGTTCTTGGCATGCGGGTACAAATGTTGGTGCGGGTAATAGGGCTGGTACGTGTAGTACGAACTGCCAACCCAATACGGCACCGGATGGGGCGCGTTGTACAGGGCGGCCTGATTCATGCTAGCCCCGGGTTGAGTGTAAAAGTTCTGAAACAAATTGAACTCCAGTTGTCCCGAACCGGCCCCGTCCTGGGCGGTCGCTTGATCGGCGGCAAACAACATGGTGATGACGATAGCTATCGTCCAGACACACTTGGTCGGATTCATCCAATCGCTCCTTCGACTGATCGCGGCGTGCTTCTGACCGGCGGACAGAAGGTACTCAATTCCTTGGAAATCTTCGGCCAGCGGCAAAAATGCCAGTGAGTCAATTGCCATGCTTGAACCATCAAACCATTGCCGGTCCCTGTACAATCGTTAAATATCGTCTATATCCAAATTCTTGACTTGGATATAATTTCCCCCAAATCGCCTAATCCTCATTGCTTGACACGCCCGTTTTGCGCTTCCGATCGGAGAAAGGAGTGCCCGGTTTGGCCGCAGTAAAGAAAAAAGTCCGCCGCAAAAAGAAACGCACCAAGCGTCCCGCCACCGCCATGTCGACCACCAAGAAGTCGAAAAAGTCATCGCGGGCCCGATCGGCTTCCGCTTCCATCGCCAAGCCCAAAAAGCGCCGCCGCGCCACGGCTCAGACGATGGCGGCCGAGCAGCGCAGCATCTCGGTCAGCGAATTTTTCACCAAGAATCGCCACTTGCTTGGATTCGACAATCCGCGAAAGGCGTTGCTGACGACGGTCAAAGAAGCCGTCGACAACTCACTGGACGCATGCGAAGAGGCGGCGATCGTGCCGGAATTGTGGCTGCACATTGAATCGGTCGGCAACAACCGCTTCAAGGTCGCTGTCCAGGACAACGGGCCGGGAATTGTCAAGAAACAAATCCCACTGATCTTTGGCAAGCTGCTGTACGGATCCAAATTCCATCGGCTGCGGATGAGTCGCGGACAACAGGGCCTCGGCATCAGCGCCGCCGGCATGTACGGTCAGCTGACCACTGGCAAACCGATCAAAATTGTATCCAAGATTTCGAAGCGCAAGCCGGCCCACTATTTTGAAATCCACATCAACACCAAAACGAACACTCCGGAAATCCACAATGGCCGCGGCGATGGCGAGGACATTCCGGCGGGCGAAAAAGGCCTGCAGTACTGTCAGAAAAAGGGCATCGAGTGGGTTACGCATTATCCAGCCGACGCGGAGCACGAAAAACCGCGCGAGTTGATCAGCGGCACGCGCGTGTCGATCGAGTTGGAGGGCGTTTACAAACGGGGCAAGGGCAGTGTGGACGAATACCTGGAACAAACGGCGATCGCCAATCCTCACATTACGATTCACTATCTGGACCCCGACGACCAGGAAACGACCTATTCGCGGAGCACCACGCAACTACCTCCCGAGGCCCGGGAAATCAAACCGCATCCCTACGGCATCGAACTGGGTGGTCTGCTGAGCATGCTGAAGGATCAAAAACCGCCTTGTTCGTTGAGCCAATTTCTGACCGGCAATTTTTCGCGCGTCAGTTCAGCGGTGGCCAAACGGATTTGCAACACGGCCAAATTGAGCACGCGGGCTTCGACCAAAAAAATCGGTCGGGGCGAAGCCGACAAGCTGTATCACGCCATCCAGGAAACGCGGATCAGCGCGCCGTCCACCGATTGTCTCACGCCGATCGGCGAAGAGTTGTTGCTCAAGGGCTTGTCGCACGTCGTGCCCGGTGAGTTTTTTGCTTCGGCAACCCGGCCACCGGCCGTGTACCGCGGCAATCCGTTTCAAATCGAAGTGGGGCTGGCCTATGGCGGCGCCGTGGCCACGAAAAAAGTCACCCGGGAAGAGCTGGAACAACTGCTAAGCGAAACCGATGCGCGGACCTGCAAACAATTCTTGATCAACACATTTGATGGTCTGGGAAACGACGGCGCCGACAAAATTATCGGCGCATCCGGCCTGAGCAAGCGACAATCGCCGTCGAAACTCAAGCCCAAAGAACGCGCGGCGCTGCACGAGGCGATGCGGGATGTCAGCGTTGGCGACGGCCAGAGCATGCAAATCCTTCGCTACGCCAACCGGGTGCCGCTGCAGTTCAAAATGGGAGACTGTGCGATCACCAAAACGATCACGGCCACCAACTGGCGCCCCTACGGATTGAGTCAGTCGCGCGGTTCGGTGCCCTCGGGGCCGGTGACCGTGATGGTCCATATGGCCAGCGTGTGGGTCCCGTTTACCAGCGAATCCAAAGAGGCGATCGCCTCGTATCCGGAAATCGAAAAAGAGCTGCGGCTGGCATTGCAATCGGTGGGCCGCAAGCTCGGCATGTTTTTGCGGCGCCGCAAGTCGATCAAACAGGAAGGCGAACGCCGCAGCGTGTTCCTGCGCTACCTGGGGGAGGTTGCCACGGCGGTCAGTGACATCAACGGCACCAGCCGGCAAAAATTGTATGACAACTTGATGAAAGTCGCGCAGCGGAAGACCAAGGAAGCGGATACGCGTCTGGATAAACGCGGCAAACGAGTATCCGAAGAAGACCAGGAATTGTATGGCAGCAACGTGTTGATCGTCGACGACTTTTCCCCACAAACCAACGGTGAATCGCGCAACGGCCAACACCAGGGAAACTTGTTTTCGTAGGCCCCGGCCGATTCTCCGATTTGGCAACCCAATCCACGATTGAAATGATTCACGATGGCTAAAAAGAAAGTGGTCCGCCGCAAGAAAAAAGTCTCGGTGGGAAAAAAATCATCGAATGGCAAAGCCAGCCTCACCTCGCGCGACAAGCGCACGTTGAAATCCATCCGCGACATGGCCAATGGCGTGGTCACCATCGCCCAACGCAGCCGCGCGCCGCATCTCGATATTCCTTCGCGGTCGTTGTCCAATGTGCGATTCAACCG
>JBFILF010000217.1:0-8840 GCA_041599835.1 Pirellulaceae bacterium | reverse complement strand
GTCGGGGCTGTTCATGTCGAATACCTTTTTGTCTCAAGTTCCCAAGAACGTGTACGCTCGAGAAATCATGACCACCAAGCTGGTGACATTGCGTCCGGATATCGACGTATTCGAAGGCGTGCGCGTGTTGATCAAGCACAGCATTTCCGGTGCACCCGTGATCGATGAGAACGGCAAGTTATTGGGCGTGTTTTCCGAAAAGTCAGTTATGAAAGTACTGCTGGACGCCGCCTACGAGCAATTGCCCACGCATCGGGTCGATTCGTTTATGGACACGACGCCGTTAACCATCGATGAGAATACTCAGCTGATGTCAATTGCGCAAATCTTTGCCACGACATCGCGGCGGCGGTTGCCCGTCATTAAGGATGGCAAGCTGGTTGGCCAAGTCAGCCGGCGAGACGTTGTGCGGGCCGCTTATGACATCATCCGGGAACACAAAAGTCCTCAAAAGACGCTACTTTACTTGTCGGCGTTGCGCGAAATGAACGAAGCGCCCACGGTGTGATTCTGTGGCGATGCTCCTAATTCGCTTCGCACTCGATCCGGTACGACCATTGCACCGTACACGGCAATGGTTGGAGTGGCCGGTCGTTGTGGGCCAAGATCAGAAGCGAGCCTGAATCGGGTTGCATTTCCAGCCGGGCCTGTGTGCAGGAAATCGAACACCGCCCATGGGGATTTTCCAGCTGGGCCCGCGTGGCGGGGGCGTTTAGCGGCTCGAATACCCAACCGTGCCCGTTAGCCATTCGATAGGTGGAGCGCAACCACGGGTCCGCCGGGCCAAGCGCTTCATTCAACCGACAAGCGACTTGCACGAGTACGGTGAATTTCGATTGCGAGTCGAGTTGGAAAGAGGCCGACCAATGGTTGCGACCGGACATCCCCACACCCAGTACGACGTCGCCGTCGGCGTGTCGTTCAAGCGACACTTGTTGAAGCGGCGGGCTAGTCGGCCAGTCGCCATGCAGGCCGTCGTGCGAGCGCAACAGGGGCACGCATCGACCGTCATGCAGCCATTGCAGTTCGTGACCGAATCGATCCTCCTGCCGGTCAAACTTGACGCGCCACAGGATTCCCCGGGCATCCGCGCGCGACAATTCGATGGGCGGATCGCGCATGGCTAGTTGGATTCGGCCTTCACGCGCCATCGCAAGTACGAATCGAGGAACGGCTGCACATCGCCATCGAGCACGCGGTGAAAATCGCCGACGTAATAGCCGGTCCGCACATCCTTGACACGTTGGTCGGGATGCAAGAAGTAGTTGCGGATTTGCGAACCGAATCCCACGCGGGCTTTGTTCTGATAGCGCGCGGCCTCCTCGGCTTCGCGTTTCTCTTCTTCGATGCGAGCCAATTGGGCCCGCAACATTTTCCAGGCGGTGGCCCGATTTTTATGCTGGCTGCGTTCGTTCTGGCACTGCACCACAATGCCGGAGGGGACGTGGGTCAAACGAATGGCGCTGTCGGTTTTGTTCACGTGTTGACCGCCGGCGCCACTGGCCCGGTAAGTGTCAACGCGAACATCGGACTCGTCGATGTCAATTGCCAGGTTATCGGTTATCTCGGGTGACACGTCGACCGCGGCAAAACTGGTTTGGCGCTTGCCATCGGCGTTAAAGGGACTGATTCGCACCAGCCGGTGCAAACCGTTTTCGCCTTTGAGATAGCCATATGCCATCGGGCCGCGGATCACAATGGTGGCGTTGTTGATGCCGGCCTCATCATTGTCGTTGCGATCGAGCAGCGACACGGTGTACTCGTTTTTTTGAGCCCACTGCGTGTACATTCTCAGCAGCATTTCGGCCCAGTCATTGGCGTCCGTACCGCCATCGCGGGCGTGGATGGTCATGATTGCCCCGGATGCATCATGGGGACCATTCAACAGCGCCTTGAGCTCCATCTCTTCCAGCGACGTTTCCAGCCGAGCAATCTCGTTTTCCAATTCGGGTTCAATCGACGGATCTTCCTCCGCCATTTCCGCCAACGCAGCTAGATCATCGACAGCGGCAATCAATTCGTTCAGCGGACTGACGATGACTTTTAAACACTTGAGATCGCCCACGACGGCCTGCGCGGATTCCTGTTTATCCCAAAAACCGGGTTCCGCCATCTTGCTTTCAATTTGCTGGATCTTTTGTTTTTTGGCATCGTAGTCAAAGACTGTCTCGCAGCTGGACAATGCGCTGTTGGATATTTCGGGATCGGTCAATCAGTTCGGCGTCCACCTTTACACACTCCAAGATCAAAACGGGGCTCAAACAAAAGGGCTCGACGGATGACGGCAACGCCGGTGGCGTGCCCGACCCAACGGTGCGGCATCCGCGTAACGAATCATAGTCGTCAGCCCATGGGGCGAGTAGGCGTCGGCCAGCGCGGCCGCCATCGGTAAGGGGTCCAAGACGCCCGGGTGTTGCGGCAGTGGCGCGTGCCACGGTAGCGAGTTGACCGCCGCACGCCGTCGACTTAAAGTGGACGCTTTTCGATGGGCTGAGCGATCGATTCGGGGGCGTGTCGGGACGCGAGCCGCTTTGTGACGTTTTTGGCGAATTTACGTGCGATCAGCGGGGACGGTTAAACGGACCGTTTTGGAATCCCTGCGGACAGGAAAGACGCGCGCGACGCCTTGGTATAGAATAGGATTCGCCACCACGCCACCCGTTTCAACTAGCACCCTATTCAGCACGCCCTGCGGGTTGTTCGGCTTTTGATGGAGACTGAAATGGCGACGATTGACCAACCCCCCACCCCGGCCGTTCCCGAAGGCGGCATCACGGCTGAACAGCTGAAAAACCGGTTTCTGAAACGACGGGGTGACAACGACGTCGACAAGTATTTTCGGGCCCTGGTCAAGCTTGAAGGCAGTGACTTGCATATGAAGGTGGGTCAGCCTCCCATCATCCGGATTCATGGTCAACTCAAGCCGCTCAATCGCGAGCCGGTGACCGGCGATGAAATGGTCGACTTATTGTTCCCCATGCTCAATGACCGCACCCGCCGGATTTTTGACGAAACGGGCGGCGTCGACTTTGCCTACATCGTCGAGGTGGACGGCGTGGATTGGCGGTTTCGCGTCAACGTCCTGCAGCAACTGGGTCGCATCGGATTAGTCGCGCGTCGCGTCAACAATTTCATTCCGGACTTCGAAGGCCTGCACCTGCCCCCGGTAATCGAGACACTGTGTCACCACGATCAAGGCATGGTGCTGCTGGCGGGTGTCACCGGATCGGGTAAAAGCACCACGATCGCTTCGATGCTGAATTACATCAACCGGCATTACATCAAACATATTTTGACGCTGGAGGATCCGATCGAGTTTGTTTTTACCGATGAGAAATGCTTGATCAACCAGCGCGAAGTGGGCATGGACGTGGTCGATTTCGGCATCGGAATGAAACATGCGGTGCGTGAAGATCCGGATGTGATTCTGGTGGGTGAAATGCGTGACGAAGAGACGTTTATGACGGCCATCAACGCGGCGGAAACCGGCCACCTGGTGTTCGGCACGATTCACGCGTCAACCGCCCCATCGACGATTGGCCGTATCCTCGATTTGTTTCCGGAAGAGATGCACTCGGCGATCCGCAGCGCCATCGCCATGAATATGAAAGCGATCGTTGCCCAGAAACTTCTGCCGAGCATCCGCGAAGGCGTCGGTCGCGTCCCAACCGTTGAGATCATGACCTTCAATCCCACCGTGAAAAAGCTCGTGCTGGAGGAGGAAGACCACAAGCTGGGCGATGCCATCCGGATCGGCATCGAAGAGGGCATGCAGGATTTCACGATGAGCCTCAAGCAACTCGTTGATGACGAATTAATTGACCGGCCGACCGCATTCCAGGTCGCTCCCAACCGAGACGCATTGAAAATGGCACTCAAAGGAATCAATGTATCGCAACCTGGAATCCTTTAATGACCCTCTGCCGACCGGCGCCGTGGGCGCTGTTGATTTGCTGGCTTGTCATCGCCAACGACCTGCAGGCGCAGGTGCCTTGGCCCGATTATCCGGCCGCCGGCGCAGATCCCCATGCCATTGATCGCGGTGACGGCGGGTATTTCAGCTGGATCAAATTGATCCTGCTGGTTGCCATTTTTTTGCCCTGGGTGCGCGTGGCGGATTGGATTAACCGCGATGCCGTGCGGTTTTCCGAATTCACCGAGCTGCCACCGAAAATCTGGAACCCGATTGTGGTGTTCAGTTTCCTGGGTGGATTTGTGGCGGCCATCACCATTCCGATGTTTGTCGCGGGGTTCGCCGTGTACGTGTTGGCCGCAGCCCTGCCACTGGTGATCTACCTGGTCCAGCGGCGGGGCAAGATCCCGGAAAGCGAAATGACCGGTCAGCTGTTTCCGGAAGAAATCCAGCAACTGGATTTGCCGATCAAATTTCAAGCCGCCGGAACGAGCCACGAACAGTCACAATCCAACTTGATTCGCGCCCGCCAGTCGCCTGCGTTCGAGCATACCGCCCAGCTGCTGCACGATTCGGTCATTCGCCGCGGCGAGCGAATCCTGCTGGATTACACCCGCGATGCGGCGGCACTTCGCATGCAGGTTGATGGCATGTGGCACCAGTTGCCGACCCTGGATCGGCCCACCGGGGATGCATTGCTCGTCGCCCTGAAACACCTGGCCGATTTGAATCCAGCGGAACGGCGCCGCCAACAACGCGGCCAATTCGAAGTCAAGGTGGGCCGCGACGAGGTGACGTTTGACGTGGTTTCGCAAGGCGTGCCCACCGGCGAACGCGTGTTGCTCAAATTGATTAGCCAAGAGACGTTGTCGTTGGAGTTGGAAAAGCTGGGGATGTCCGAGGAGTCTTTGCAGAAACTGTCGGGCGTGTTGGGTGGCCATGGTTACGCCGTGATTTCGGCTCCCAGCGGCCAGGGATTGTCCAGCACATGGCAAGCCACGCTCAACCAGACCGACCGTTTTATTCGCGACTGGGTGGCCATCGTCGAGCACGATGACAAAGAAACCGAACGCGAGAACATCGAAACCCATTACATCCAGATTCTACAAGGAGACACTCCGGCCAAACGATTGCCGGGCATCCTGCTCAAGCAACCGACGGCCTTGGTGGTGCCCAATCCGGTCGACGCCCGTTCGCTGGATATGCTCACCCAGCAAATTGTCGAAAAGCAATTCACGGTGATCTCGCGGTTGCACGCCAATACGGCGGTCGAGGCGATACTCAAGTTAATGGCACTCAGCGAAGACCGTGGCCAATTCGTGCGGGCCATCGCCGTCGCCACTTGCCAGCGACTGGTGCGGCGGTTGTGCAATGCCTGCAAAAAACCCGTGTCCGCCAACCCCAAAACCGTCGCACAAATGGGTGGTGATCCGCAAGCCACGCCGGTGGTGTATATCCCGTATCAATTGCCGCCTCCCGAGCAGCGTGTTGATAAGCAGGGCAAGCCGATTGAAATGGAACCCTGTTCCGAATGCGGCGGCCTGGGCTACGTTGGCCGGATTGCCGTTTTTGAATTAATATTGATTGACGATGCGATTCGACAGGTGCTGCTGCGGGACCCCAAATTGGAAGCCGTCGCCAAAATTGCCCGGCAACGCGGCAATCTCACGCTGTTGGAGGAAGGCTATCGATTGGTGCTGTCCGGCGTCACCTCGCTGAACGAAATCCAGCGCGTGATGCAGCCCAAGTCTTGACGCGATTACCCATGTCTCAAACCGTACCCATCCATTCGCACGAGGATCTCCCTCCGATCAAATTCACCGCGGCCGGTGAATCGGACGATATTCGCGAAGCGATCTTGGAGGCGGTTCGGCCCTCACCCGGCTTTCCGACGGCCGTGATTCTCATGGCCGATGCCATCACCAAGCGGGCCGATATCGTGTTGATGGATTTCACGTCGGGCACCGTCAGCATTCGTTATTTTGTGGACAACATCTGGCACAGCATGCCGCCGATGGATCGGGCCACCGGCGATTACATGCTGGCCACGCTGAAACAGCTGGCTGATCTCGATTACCGGCAGCGGCGCGAGCGTCAAATCGGTCAGTTCGCGGCCGAATACCTCAAACAAAAACACGATTGCAAGATTACCAGTCAAGGCATGGCCACCGGCGAGCGGGTGGCGATTGAAATTGGCCGCCGCAAACCGCCGCTGGAAAATCTGGACCAGCTCGGCATGCGGCCCGGCATGCGCGACCAGCTGATCCGAGCCCTCAATGAACAGGGCGGGATGGTGGTGTTCAGTTCCCTGCCGGGCGATGGGCTATCGACCACCTGGCGCGCCGCGTTTCAATCGGCCGACCGCTTCATGCGTGATTTTTACGTTGTCGAAGAACAATCGCGAACCGAGCCGGAGATCATCAACGTCACCTCCATGACGTACGATGAAAGCAAAGGTGAAACGCCCTTGTCGGTGATGCGAACGTTGATGCTGAAAGAGCCCAACGTGGTGGCCTACACCGAAGTGCCAAACGCGGCCGCCTTGAACCAATTGAGCGAATTGGCCAACGAAAAGGAAATCACCACCATCGCGCGGATTCACGCCAAGCACGCCGTCGAAGCGGTGGTGCGGTTGATGCTGCTCAAGCCCGACGTGTCCGCCTTGGCCCGCGCGTTGCGGGCGGTGGTCAGTCAGCGGGTGCTCCGGCGACTTTGTCAGCAATGCCGCCGAGGGTACACGCCCAATCCCAACTTGTTGGCGCGGCTGGGGTTGCCGGCCGAACGCGTTCCG
The DNA here is from genome assembly GCA_041599835.1 of Pirellulaceae bacterium. Taxonomy (GTDB): domain Bacteria; phylum Planctomycetota; class Planctomycetia; order Pirellulales; family Pirellulaceae; genus CAJQPP01. The sequence continues at coordinate 2,136 of JBFILF010000217.1, read as the reverse complement.
GTGTTATACACCTATAACCAACCGCAGCGCGAAGAACTGGTGGACGAGAAAGGCAATCCGATCGAGCCGGAACCGTGCGAAAACTGCGGCGGGCCCGGCTACTACGAGCAGATTGGGTTTTACGAGTTGCTGCTGGTCGACGATCGGTTTCGCCAAGCCATGCGCGATCAACCCAACGTGCAAAAACTGTCCGAGGCCGCTCAACAATCTGGTCACATTTCATTACGCGATGAGGGGATCGTGTTGGTCGCCAAGGGCATCACGTCTTTGGAAGAACTGCAGCGAGTCCTCAAAAAATAGTCATTCACAAAAAAAACTGCGATCATGATCACCGCCGTTTGCGTAATAACGTTAATCGCCCTGACCGCCGCCACCTGGTTTCTCGGGCTGTGGAACAACGTGATTACGCTGATCAACTTGATCTTGGCGGGACTGATCGCATCAAATTTTTTTGAACCGCTGGCAGACAGTCTGGAGTCGCGGTTCGACACGTACACTTATTTGTTGGACTTTGTCTCCTTGTGGGGGCTGTTTTTTGTGTCGTTTGCCGCCTTGCGGACCGCCACGGACATCCTCAGCCGCTACCGATTGGAATTTAACGCGTGGGTTGAGATGATTGGACGAAGTGTGACTTCGATCTCCATCGCCTGGATCTTTTTGTGCTTCATGTTATTCTCGTTGCACACGGCGCCGCTGCCGCCATTGGGTGATTTTCAGCCCAGTCCCGACGCCACAAATTTTGTTGGTGACCCCGATCGATTGTGGCTGGCGTTTCTGCAGAGTCGCTCGCGGGGAGCCCTAGCCGAATCGCTGCAGGCCCCACTGCTGCCCGAATACGATACCGGTTCACTGCACCCCGATGATCGCGAACTGGGGGTGCGCGTGTTTGATTCCAAGAGTGATTTCGTGTTTAAATACCAGCAACGCCGGAATGTGTTGGTTGGAGAATCCGGTTTGCGCGTCAACAGGCGTTAATCATGAATGAGGCTATCAAACTAAACGATATCGACGATGTGCAGGATATCGGCTATCGCCCCTTTAACACCTTGGCGTTGATCGCCTTGCTGGTGTCATTGCTGACCATATTCGCCCTGTTCAATCTGGTATTCGTGCTGTTTGCCGCGTTGGCGGTTCTGTTGAGTGCCCGGGCCCTGTACGTGGGCCGCGGGCGACAAGGTCTCCCCATGGCGGGCAATTCGTTGGCCAAAGCGGCAATTCTGATTGCCGTGTTTTTCGTGGCCGTTGTCGTCACCAAGCGCCAGCTGTACCGGGCGTACCTCGGATCCCACGCCGTGCAATACGCGAACGAGATTGTACGGGTTTTTTACCAGGAGGAATTTGGCGCGCTGTACGGCTACGTGACCGAGCCGCAGCAGCGACTGCCCGCCGGCACCGACATGGACGCGTTTTTCTCCAGGACGACCGCCAATCCCGGTGAGCAATATCCGCCCTCGCTGATATTGTTCATGTACCATCTGACGCCGCCGTTACCCGATTTGAAAAAAGACAACTTGCAGGGCCGGACCGTTTGTTTGGGGGCTCGGCGGTTTGGCCGCAATTCGCTGCAAGACGAAATCGTCGGGGTGGATTACCGGTACACGCCGGCCAATTCCGCGTTGCCTGTCATCGAATTCCGCGTCAACCTGGCGCGGCTGAAACTCCCGCCGCCCTGGAATGTGCAGTGGAAACTGGATGAAATCGAAGTGCTCAAAGGAGCCGAGCGGAAACTGCAATTCATCGGCCCCGACGGGGTGGTGGGCGAAGGCGGATAGATCGTTGCCAGCCGCGTCAATGCCGCCAGGCGGCGTGCCCGAGAACAAAAATTAAAATGGCCGCGGCTTGATCGACCGCGGCCATGGGCGTTGGGTTGCCGCCTACTGTCCATCGGTCGCGGCACCATCCTTGTCGGCTGGTTGGCCACGCGTCGCCTCGTCCTTTTCGGCATCGTCCTTTTTGGCGTCGTCCTTTTTGGCGTCGTCCGTTTCGTTGACGGTGTCAGGCGTTATCTCCGGGTCGCCGGCCCCGGCGCGCAACACTTGTTGGTCTTCGGCCAGCACGACGCCCTCACCTTTGACGCGCGGCAAGTCGGTCTCCACTGGTGATTTTCCAAAGACCGTTCGATAGAAATAGTTGTTG
>JBFILF010000216.1:0-8895 GCA_041599835.1 Pirellulaceae bacterium | reverse complement strand
GGAGACCCAACCCAGCGACGAGTTGCGTGACGAGCTGCGCAAACACGTCCGCAAGGAGATTGGCGCGCTGGCCGTGCCGGATGACTTGCGTTTTACCAGCGCTTTGCCGAAGACGCGGAGCGGCAAGATCATGCGGCGATTACTGCGCGACATTGCCGAGGGCAAAGAACAGGTCGGCGACACGACGACGCTGGAAGACTACAGCGTCCTGGCCAAACTCCGCGAACATGACGAATCGTGACGAGCGACACTCGCTGTCGATCCACGTAGCGAGTTTGTCGAGCTGCTCCCTTGTGAATTAGGGCTCGCCGCCCGGCATTTGTCCCGCCCCCCGGCAATGCCTCCTTGAGTATTGCCGTTTCGTCACTTGGTCTTGTGGTTTGCGTTGCTTGTTGCGACTGGGCAATATCCAAAAAAACGACCACATGCGATTGTCTACACGTTTTGCGGCAACCGAATTACCCCATTTTGTGCAGTCGTTTAGCTTTACCCAGTCCTCAAGATGATTCTGAAATAAACGGTAACGGTTTGTCCTAGCCTGTTCCGATATTTGAAGTGAACGACCGCAGGTCCCCGTCTAAAAATGCGCAAGTTCGGTGAAGTTTAACGGATAGTCAGCTTGGAGAAACAATCGATATGGCAATCTCCCGCTACCTTCTCTGTTGCCTGTGGCTCACTTGTATCTGCACCTCAATTGACGGGCTTAACGCTCAGGAATCAATCAATATTGACTGGCCCAGCTCGGTGATTCGAGCCCAGCCAATCACCGATCAACACGAACGCCCAGTTGTTACGTCGATCAGCATCCAACCTGGAGGATCACTGGTGGCGATCGTGGGTGACGATCACCTGGTGAACATTTACGACCGATCGCGTGGCCAATTCACGCAGCAGTTGATTGAACACAAGGATTGGGTCCGCGTAGCCCGGTTTTCACCGGACGGGTCGAAATTAGCCACGGCCGGCAACGACCGCAAGCTTTGTATCTGGGATGTTGCTTCACATATGCGGCCCCGCGAGATTGCCCGCCATCCGTCGGCCATCGCTGACGTTTGCTTTTCCAATGACGGTTCCAAAATTGCCACGATCGGGTTTGAAAACTTTGCGCGCATTTACGACGTGCAAACGGGCGATCAGCTAGCCGAATTGAAATGCGGGTGCCGAGATCTGCGGACCATGGCATTTTCCAGCGACGACCGGCTGTTGGCCGTTGCCGGGCGAAGTGGTGCGGCAGAAATCTGGGATTTGACCACGCAATCCGTCAGTCAGACGCTGCGATTGCACCGCCAGCGAATTCGCGCGATGCAATTCACCGATGACGATCGCCTGATTACTTGCGGTGATGATCGTCTGGTCAAAATCACGAGTTTGATCAACCCGGCAGACTCGCACACGTTGCCTCGACACGGTGGCAAATTGTTTGCCTTGTGCCTGTTGAATGATGGATTGTTGGCCACCGGTGGCAGCGACAACTTGATTTACATTTGGGACATCGGCCAAATGACCCAACTGGGGGTATTGCGCGGCCATACTGGCAGCATTGCCTGCCTCGATTTTCAAGAAAACGTCTTGGCCTCGGGCAGCTACGATACGCAAATTCGGTTTTGGACGACCGAAAAAACGGCTGACGTCGGAAACGAAACTTTTATTCGCTAATCAAAACTTACCGCTATCAAACCAATCAATATGGCCCGCGCACCTTATGTCGCGGGCATTCACCTGAGACAGTTGTTCACGGAGGGCACTGCATTGGGATTTCTCAAGCCATTTAATCGAGCTCGGAAGCTGCAGCAACGGATTGATGCTGCCCATCGCTACAAAAATCACTCGCGCCGTTGTCATTTTGAATTGATGGAGCCGCGGTACCTGTTGGCGGCTGATCCAGTCATCGCGGGCGTGACGTACTTGGAAAGCGATCTCGGTCAGGACACGACGCCCGACTACTTCGAAGTGACCTTTCAAGGTGGGTCGGACACAACGCAGATGACCCAGTTTGTCATTAACGGCGACCAGGACCTTAGCGGTGGCCTGAGTGACGGCGATATGTTTTTCGACGTTGACTCCAACGGTCCCGGCACTGGCCATTGGCATGACTTCAGCTTTCACGCGGGCGGAAGTATTGGCGTCACCGCTGGCGACATTGTCGGCTTTACGGTGTCCGATGATGGTCTGGTCCTGACGGTAAACGTGCGCACTTTCGAGGCGGGTGACCGTTTGGCGTTCACGATTGACGTGGACGAAGTCGAGCGGTTGCGGACCGACAAGATCGCTTCGGGCGTCGAATTTGAGGGTTCCTATTTCAATGCCACGTTCGTGGACGAGCATTACACGTTCAACAATTTGGACGTGGATCTCCAAGTTCCGATCGATGGCGGTTTTATTCAAGACCAATACGAAGGCGTGTTCTTTGATGAATACGACGACTTGTTTGCCGAGGGCAGCCGGTTGGCCAACGGCACGTTGTTGCTGTCCGGTGACAATGCGTTAGCTCAATCGGACCGCACCGCCGGCGCCATCGACGCATACGAGCTGACTCCCAAGCCGGTCACCATCTCCGGCAACGTGTATCACGACGAGAATCTAAATTGCGAACGTGATGCCAACGAACACGGCATCGAAGGCGTGACCATCACGCTGCAGAAATTTAATGAAAACACCAATGCCTATGAAACAGTGGCCACGACCACAACCAACGCCGATGGCCAATATGAGTTCGGCGTCGAACTGGGGCTGATGCCAGGCAAATACCGCCTGATCGAAATGCAGCCGGACGGTTACTTGGATGTTGCGGCCAGTGCCGGTGATGTCGAGGGCGTTAGCGAAGGCCAAGTGCAAAACGATGGTGACGGCAACGCCAATATCATCGGCGATATTGACATTCCGCTTGGCGGCAACGTGGCCGAAAATTACGACTTCAAGGAAGTGCGACCGGCCAGCCTGGAAGGCAACGTGTATCACGACCGTAATGACAACGGCATCATGGATCCCGGCGAAGAAGGCATTGCCAATGTGCTGATCCGCGTCACGCGGGTAGGTGCCAAGGCCGGAACGGGTGACGACCCGTTCGCCAACACCGAACCGATCTTCGTCCGAACCGATGCCAACGGCCATTACGAAGTGACTGCGTTGCCCCCGGGCATTTACGAAGTCGTCGAAATCAACAACTATCCGCCCGGCGCCAACCCGTTGGTGGATTTCATTGACGGTAAAGACACCGTCGGTCGCGTTGGCAACCAAACCGTCGGCACCGGTCAAAACGACCGATTTAACCAAGTCGTGCTGTGCGCCGACGAACACGGAGTTGAATATAACTTTGGTGAACTCCGACCGGCCACGATAAGCGGCTATGTCAGCCTGGCCACGCCCGAGGGCGACTGCCTGGATCCGACTGATCCGAACCACACCGGAATCGCTGGAGTCGAAATCCAGCTGTTTGACATCGACGGCAACCTGGTCGCGTCGACCACGACAGACGCTAATGGATTCTATGAGTTCGACGACCTGGCGCCCGGCGCTTATTCAATCGTCGAAGTTCAGCCAGATGCCTACCTGGACGGCGATGAATCGATTGGCCGGGTAAACGGCCAACGAGTTGGTTTGAACCCGGTTAACGATCGATTTGTGGGTGTCGACCTGCAGTCGGGCGATGCCGGTACCATGTACAACTTCTGCGAACACAATCCCGCATCGCTGAAGGGTTACGTTTGGCACGATCGCAATGATGACGGAATCAAGGATACTGGCGAAGAAGGCATTGCGGGCACCGTCGTCCAATTGTTCGACGCCGATGGCAACCTGGTCGCGGAAACCGTGACCGACGGCGACGGCCGCTATTGCTTTGAAGACTTGTATGCGGGCGAATACAAGATCGTCGAACTACAACCGCAGAATTACATCGACGGCAAGGAATCATTGGGTGCCGTCGGCAATCAGCAGCGAGGCATCGTGGAAGATGACCAATTTTGCGTAATCAATCTCCGCGGTGGCGAGCAAGGTGACAATTATAACTTTGGCGAAATTCGGCTGGGCAGCATAGAAGGCAGGGTTCACGCCGACGTCAACGGCGATTGTGTGTTTGACGCGTCCCAGGGGGACCGCGTCTTGTCCGGAGTCACACTGCATTTGCTGGACTCCGATGGGAACCTGGTCGCCGAAACCGTGACCGACGAAAACGGGAACTATTCCTTTACCGGGCTGCGACCCGGTACCTACTCCGTTCGTGAATTCACGCCAAACGGCTACCTCGACGGCGCCGAGACGACCGGTACCGTGTCCGGCCGGTCGGTGGGCCAGGCAGCCGATGATTTGTTGAGTGGTATTGTGATCGGCTCCGGTGACGCGGCGGTCAATTACGATTTTTGCGAACACATTCCCGCTAAGCTCAGCGGTCACGTGTGGCACGACCAAAATAATGACGGCGTAATGGATGACAGCGAACAGCGAATTTCCAACGTGACGATCGAATTGTACGACGCCGACGGCACCCTGGTCAGCACCACGACCACTGACGCTGACGGATATTACTGCTTTGAGAATTTGATGGGCGGCCAGTACCGCGTGGTTGAAATTCAACCTGATGGATACGCGGACGGCAAAGACAGCTTGGGACGCGTTGACAATCTTGCCAGTGGCCAAAAACGCAACGACGAGTTTGTCAACGTGGTTCTTAAAGGCGGTCAGACCGGCGAGCATTATGATTTTGGTGAACTGCGATTGGCCAGCATCGAAGGGTTCGTGCATTTGGACCCCAATGGCGATTGCGTTTATCAGCCGCAGGAGGGCGACCGGCCGATCGCCGGTGTCACGATACAATTGCTCGATGATCAAGGCGAAATCATTGCAGAAACGCAAACGGACGCTCGCGGTCACTACGAATTCGACAAATTGCTGCCGGGCAATTACCGGCTTCGGCAAGTCCAGCCGGATGGCGTGTTTACCGCCGGCCAGGTTGCTGGTTCTGGTGGTGGCAACGACACCCGCGAAAACGTCATCACCAACATACAAATTGAAAGTGGCCAAAACCTCGTTCAATATAACTTCTGCGAACAGGAGGCTGCCGAGATCCACGGACGGGTGTGGGAAGACGGGCCAACGTTCGAAACGGCCGACGGAGTCTTGCCCAACAACTATCGCCAATTGCGGGACGGCGTGTTTACCGAAGGCATCGATACGCCGATCGGCGGCGTGCGGATGGAACTGTGGTACTACATCGATCCCGACACCGGTGAAATCGCACCGCGTCCAGTGAGACTCAGCGAAGTGCTCGGCGAGTTTTACACCCACATGAACACCAGTGATCCCAACGCGGCGGTTTGGGTTGAGACGATGGCCGACGGACAATATTGGTTCCGCGGTTTACGGGCCGGCAATTTCATTGTCGTCGAAGCTCAACCGAGCGGTTATACGGACGCCAATGACATCGTGGGTACGACGACCGGATTCAGCTTTAATTCGGATGTCGAAGCGGCTGTGGCTCCACGTGCTCTGTTGAATACGTTTTCTGGCGCGCAGATCATGGACTCGATCGTGAACATTCGAGTCAACGCCGGCCAGGTTTCGCTGCAGAACAATTTCAGCGAAGTGCGCGCGGTTCCGGAGTCGGACCGGTCCACCACCATTCCGGATCAAAACACCCGAATTCCGAATCCGGTTCCTCCAACTCCGCCGCTGAATCCTGGTTGGGGATTGGCCGGCGCGCAGTCGGGCAATTTCACCGCCATCATAGGTGGGGGCCGGGCAGTTCCAATTGACGTCGCGCCAGCCGCTTCGCCCTACACCTGGCACCTCAGTGTGGTCAATGCCGGGCATCCACGCGGTGGAGATCTGGACGCGGCCGCACCGACATGGTTGCAGGCCAGCTATTTGAACCAGCGGGACTGGGATCGATTTGATATGCAGGCGGGCCAATGGACGTTTACCGCCACGGCGCGGGACGGCGCGATAAATTTGAGAACCGAAGACGCGTTCTTTGGCATGATCGACGGCATACCGCTTTCCGGTGATTTCAACGGTGACGGGGTTGACGAGATCAGCATCTACAAAGACGGATACTGGTTGATCGACCTTAATGGAAACGGCCGCTGGGACATTGACGACCTGATGGCGCGGCTGGGAGATCAGGTGGATCGGCCTGTCGTCGGCGATTGGGATGGTGACGGCAAAGATGACATCGGGATTTTCGGACCGATCTGGGAAGGTGATCCCGAAGCGATTGAGGCCGAGCCAGGTATCCCCGATTCGGATAATTCGCCATTGACGCGACCCAAAAATATTCCACCGGAAGTTACCGTTGCCGCCGACGGAGCGCGAGTCATGCGGCTAAGCAGTTTTGGTGATTCACGTATCGACGTGATCGATCACGTGTTCGGATATGGTGATCCGCAAGATATTCCGGTCACCGGTGATTGGAATGGCGACTCGATTCGCACCATAGGTATTTTTCGAGCCGGCCGTTGGCAATTGGACCTGAATGGAGACGGCAGATTCGACTATGCCGATGCCGAATTTGAATTCGGTGGTGCCGGCGATATTCCATTGGTTGGCGATTTCGACGGCAATGGTGTCGATGAAGTCGCTGTCTATCGTGACGGCGTTTGGATCTTTGATTCCAACGGAAATCGCGAACGGGATGCCTTGGACAAAGTATTCGAAATGGGCGGACGCGACGACTCACCGGTGGTTGGTGACTGGGACGGTGACGGCATCGACGAGCCCGCCGTATACCGATCCGAATCGGTGCAGGCAAGAAATGCTAACTAGTGGAGGTTCGACCGCCGTGTCGTTTCTCCAATTGGCGACGTTACGCATAAAACGCCACTAACGGGATGGCCATTAGCAGGAACATCACTGCCAGCAGCAACACGATGCCGGCAACGGTAACCCAATGCTTGGATTCCTTGGGAAACGTCGTGCGGTGCATTCCGACTAGTCGCATGCCCACATAAGCGCCGAGAATCACGGCACAAGCGTTCATCAGAAACAGCGCCAGCGGCGCGAACACCAGCCTCACCGTGTCGGTGGGTCCCGGGTCGTCAACGATCAATTCGGTCCGCGCCAACACGTCTGCCGGGTCCGACGTGACCAGTTCAAACAGCACCGCGGGCGAACCAACCATGACCGTGGCGGCTACGACGATGACGGCTTCCAGTCCCGAGGTGGCCAGCGGCGGGACCAGCGCGGCGGCGATAGCCACGCCGGCCAGCGCGCCAATCTTCTTGTCGCGACCCACGGCGAAACCACCGGCCAAGCCGCCCGCCAAGCCGATCAACGGGTCCAATATATTGGGGTGAGAGCGAGAGATCATTTGCCCGGTCAATCGCAATTGCGAATCTGGAAACAGGCCTGCCGGGACCGATAAAGACAAACAGCCCACCAGCAAGCCAATGAAAAAAGCGATCAGCGAGCCGGTCACGGTGGCCCGCATGGCGGTCAAAAACAGCGGCCGGTTGCCTTGGATCATCGCCAGCCCGGCTCCCAACAGCGGCGTCATCAACGGTGCTACCAGCATTGCGCCGATGACCACCGCCGGTGCATCCTGCAGTAACCCGACACAAGCCAGCAATGTGGAGATGCCAATAAACAAAATGAATTCCGGCGAATGTCGCGTACCCTCGGTCAATTCACCCGAAAGTTGCTCGCGGTCTGCGCGGTTCATCTGATAGTCGGCAAACACGACGCGAATCCAGTTGTCCAACTCCCATAAGTGGCGATCCAGCATGGAATCCGCCGGGTTGACAACCATCGCTACCGGCAATTCGCGATCCTTTCGCCATTCGTTCCAGGTTTTGTTGTTGTCGATCCGCGTTTGGGAGGCCTTGCCGGTAATTCCCAGGATCAGGCAATTCAACTCGGGATCGCGATTAGTGAGATCGACATGCGCGGGCCGTTGCAGGCTCAAGCGCCGCGCCAACCGACGAGCAACATTTTCGCCCGGCTGGCTGGAACCCCCACTTCCAATCTTGGCCAATGGCAAGGGCGCCGCCTGGTCGTCATTGACCGCCAAATAAACGGTTTCACACGGTAATGTTTCAAACAGCCGATTTTTGGCCAGGTAAACGGCTTCATCGGATTCGCCACGTCGTTGCGGAATGAAAAATGTTTCGACGCGAAACCGCCCAAAGGATTCTGTTTCAGGCGGGTCATTGATCCAATGGCGAATCTCAACCGCGTCCCTGGGAATTTCAAATGTTGCGACTTGAATGGGTGTCGTCGGATGCTCGTGCAAATGTTGCTGGATAGCCTGCTCTAGCGACTCGGCGAATGACGTGCGAACTTGGAATCGGGGCAAACTGGATTCAGCCGCTGTGTTAGCGGCGTCTTTGATTTCGCGCTTCGCGCTTTTCGGTGCAGGCGACGGCTCCGGTTCACTAGCTGGGTACAACACTGCCAGCGGCTGGTCTAGCCGCTGTGCGATGTCGAACGCCATCGGCACGAACTGGTCGACCTCAGATGCGGACGCGATCAAGAATGCGACGGCCATGGCACGCGGGTGAAAGTGTCGAATGCGTTTGACGAATTCGCTATTGTGCATTGACGTGTGGCAAGAGTCGACCGATGGTCCGCATCGCTGACGATCCAACCGCGGCGGGTACCGAGCGTTACGGCGATATTGATCCCGGCGGCGCTGGGTGCTGCTGGCCCACCAATCGCAATTCATCTAAACTTAAGCCAAGAAACTGTTTTGGGAGCTTCAGTTATGAACGCCCTGCGAATCGGTTGGCCTACGTGTTGGATTTTCTTGCTTGCGGGGTTGTGGGCGGCACCGACGGTGTGGTCACAGAATTTTGATGAGATTCCGTCGCCTCGACCAACCGGCTGGGTGGTCGATTTGACTGGAGCCGTACCGGATTTCGCGGCCAAACAATTGAACGAACTTTGCGAGGAAATCCACACATT
>JBFILF010000215.1:0-8935 GCA_041599835.1 Pirellulaceae bacterium | reverse complement strand
TGACTTTGATCGATTGATACCCGTCCTTTTCAACTTGAACTTCGCGTGTTCCGTAATACGTAAACGGGACGGCGACCGGAGTATGACCGATCGGTTGGTGGTCGACCGTCACCAATGCGCCTTCGGGTTGGCTGGTCACCAGCAACCGCCTCTGCACGCAGCCGGTTGCCGCCAACAGTGACAAAGCAACACAAACCACCAGCACCATTTGGTTCCCGCGGCGAGAGTGACCGGCTGTCGAAAGGCTGGTTGTCGAATTAGACGTGTGCAAGATGGTTGTGGACCACTCAGTAAATATTGATGGGTTGGCCGCGTTCATCCCCAGCGGGGCATGGCGAGGCGGAGGAATATAGGTCGAATTCACGAAGGTTAACAGAGCGAAGTGTTGAATTCCGCAATTTTCAAAACGACTTGCTATCGCCCACCCGCAGGATTGGGATACAATCGGACAAGGCACTCAAACTTTGGCGTCCGCCGACCATCGGGCGGATCCGATGAGCTGGAGGCGGTATCAGTTGGGCATATTTGAGTGCATTCGCTTGGGCAGAATCCCAGTTGTGGCGTGTCGCTCTGGTGCGGCGACGGGGGCCTGGCTGATGATTGCCATTTAACTTTCGCATTTTCGGTAATTAACATAGATTCCGCCTTTGACTGGTTCGCGGTTACATTGACGTAGATCGGCGGCGGGATCCCTATTGCATGTCTGAATCATCATTTAGCTGGGAAGCCTTCCTTGACGTTGCCTCGATCACCGATGTGGGTATGCGTCGTGCCAGCAACCAGGACAATTATTGCGTTTCGCTTGCCAGCAATATGGATCGGTGGGAACAGGTGGGGCATTTGTTCCTGGTGGCCGATGGGATGGGCGCCCATGCCGCGGGCGAGTTAGCGAGTGAAATTGCCGCGGACCAGATCCCCCATCTGTATTCCAAGTACGGCGAGGCCTCGCCCCCAGAAGCTCTGAGACAAGCCGTAATGGAAGCCAATGCCGACATCCATCGCAAGGGCCAGGCCAACGAAGAGTTCTACAACATGGGCACCACGTGCAGTGTATTGGCGCTGCTGCCGCAAGGCGCGTTGGTGGCCCACGTCGGCGACAGTCGCGTTTACCGCATGCGTAGCAATCAGCTTGAGCAATTGACGTTTGACCACAGCCTGGTTTGGGAGATGAAGGCTTCCGGGAGTCTTAACACCAATGACGAGGTTGCCAATCTCGTACCAAAAAACGTGATCACGCGTTCCCTGGGGCCGTATGCCAGCGTCAATGTTGATATGGAAGGTCCGTTTCCAGTACAGGTTGGCGATGTTTTCTTGCTTTGCAGCGATGGGTTATCCGGCCAGGTCGTGGATTCCGAACTGGGTCCGATTCTGGCCCACCTGCCGCCGGCCGAGGCGGTGCGCGTCCTGGTGGATCTGAGCAATTTGCGGGGCGGACCGGACAATATCACCGCGATTGTCATCAAAGTGAACGGGTCGGCTTTGGCAACATCCGTTGCCGGCTCCAGTCCCATCCGGGTGGGAAACCGCAGCGGACGCAAAGTTCATCCGTTGTCCTGGGCGCTATTTGTCGGTTGCCTGCTGGCGGCGCTGATTTTCGGCTTGATTTCGCAGTCGATCTATTCGGTGGCCGTACCGGGAGCGATCGCCGTTGTCACGCTGCTTTGGATTTTGGTGCAAATGACCAATGCGTTTTCCCAAGGCGTTTCATTGCAAAGCGGCCAGCGGTTTGGCAAGGGTCCGTACACCCGCACCAATTGCGCTTCTGGGAAACCGTTGATTACGCAGCTGGAAAAGATCACCGGTGAGTTACAAAAGGCGGCGATCGAAGAAGAGTGGGCGGTCGACTGGCAAAAAATGAAACGGCTGGTGGAAAAAGCCAGCTCGTCGGCCAAATCCGGCGAACAGTCGATGGCCATCCGCTGCTACGCGCGGAGCATCAGTTTCCTGATGGAGCAGTTGCGCCAGCATTCCCGGCGACAGGCGTCCGAAACGCCGATCGACTAGTCATCCCGACTACTTTGGCCCAGTGCTGTCACCCTAGCCCGGTCGTGCAATCGCCACATTTTTTATTGTGGTTTGCCGTCACGCCAAGTCCTGCTAGATTTCGCAGCCATTGCAAGCAATACCATCTAGTTGGCAATTCATGGTCAATATTTTTACGCGGTACATTTGCCTCGAGCTGACCAAAGTCTTTCTGGTGACGTTGACGGTCATGACGCTGCTCATGTTGCTGGTAGGTCTGGTGCAAGAGGCCGTTCGCGAAAATCTGACGCCGTGGACGATTGCCCAGCTCATCCCGTTTTTCATACCCAACGCGCTGTGTTACGCCATTCCCGGCACCATGCTGTTTTCCACGTGCATGGTTCTGGGCCGCATGGCATCGGCCAATGAATTGGTGGCCGTCAAATCCATTGGGGTTTCGGTGATGGCCGCGTTATGGCCGGTGATTGTGTTTGGATTTGTGCTGAGCCTGATCACCGTGTTTGTCAACGATTTTGCCGTTTCGTGGGGCCGGCAAGGCGCCTATCGCGTGGTATTAAGGTCCGTCGAAAACACACTTTACGCGGTTTTGAACTCGCAGCACGGATATCAAAACGGGCGCATCTCGATATTTGTCAACGGCGTCGACGGTCGGAAATTGGTTCACCCCACGGTTCAAATCTACGGAGGCGGCGATTCCGAAATGCACACGCATTTCACGGCCGACAGCGCCGAATTGTCCGTTGATCCCGAAGAGGATGCACTGGTGTTTTCGGTCCGCAATGCATTGATCACACATGGCGACGACATCAACATGGTCATGCCCACGGGCGATTTTGACATTCCTCTCAAGGACGTTGTAAAAAAAACGGATCGGTCCAATAATCCGTCCAATCTGTCGCTGCGCGTCATGCAGCGAGAAACTCAAATGCAGCAGCGACAAATCCAGCGGCAGCGCAGACAGCTGGCAATGCATGCGGCCTTTCAAATGCTGCGTGGTGACTTCATCAGCTTGACGCATCCCCGCTGGCACTCCCAGTTGGATGAATTGCAAAGCGCCCAGCACCGAATCTTTCGGTTGCTCACTGAACCCTGGCGGCGGTGGGCCAACGGGTTCAGTTGTCTCTGCTTCGTGCTGGTGGGAGCGCCGTTGGCGATCTACCTCAAAAAGAGCGATTTTTGGAATACGTTTGCACTGTGTTTCATTCCGATTCTATTGATCTATTACCCGCTACTGATGTTTGGGGTCGGCAGCGCCAAATCCGGCGATCTGGCGCCCCCCATGGTGTGGCTGGGCAATCTCGTGTTGATCCTGATTGGATGCACATTAATTCGCCGCGTTAATCGGAATTGACGCCCCAGGTTTTTGACCGGCGGGCGGTGAGGAAGCCCCTGTTTCCGTCAACTCTCTCGGGGCGTCCATTTTGCCTATTTTGGTGTCTCTTTCGGCGAATGGCGTTGCTCTGAGTCCGCAGATATTGCTAACGTCCCGCCCTGGCAGCGGGGGCCTATTCTGTTGGCGGTCGGGATCCGGTGACGAGAAACCTGCCAACAGGCAAATGGAGTGGGACGGTGCTATTTCGCAAGCGAATACGCTCGCAAATGTATTACGGCGTGACGATTTTGTTTGTCATTGTCTTGGTGCTTTCCATTTCCGCGCTGCAAGGCGGCTTTAAGTTTCGCAAGTTGACCAAGAGCATCCGCGAACGTTCTCGCGAACTTCCGTTGACGGCCAAGCTGAGCCATCAAGTCAGTGATTTACGCGTGGCGTTTTCGCAAATCGACCAGCCCTGCGATTTTTCTTCACACCTCGACGAATCCGTCATGGGTCCGTTGTACTGGGCCGACCAATTCGGAATGCGGTTGGGCTACGTGTCCAGTGCGTTGGAGGATTATGCCTATCAGCTGGAAAACAACCGGCCCAGTGATCCCCGCATCGGCGACATCTCGTTGGAGCTGCAATCCGTCTCGGGGCTGAGAATATCGTTGCAGGAGTTATATCAAAAGACGCAGCGGGCGACCTGGGTAAATGATCGCGGCGTTTACGAAGACGTGGGCATCGATCTGAATAAGATCCAACACGACGTCAGCAAGTTGCCGGAATATCTCAAGCAGCGGATGGATTCGTTTGCCGAGCTGGCCCGCACCGAATATCACGCTTGGATTTCACTGAGCGTGTTGATGATGCTGGGTGCCGTGGTGTTGCTGTTCTTCCTAATGCGACGATTCCACATGCGGATCTTCCAGCCGCTGGATACTCTCGTCAACGGATCGCGGCGGGTGGCCGGTGGTGACTTCGACCACCGTATCCGCTTGACAACGGCAGACGAAATGTCCGAACTGGCCGAAGCATTGAACGCCATGACGGATAATTTCCAGGAAATCAATCGGGACCTGAATACGCAGGTCCAGCAGCGCTCGCGCGAAGTGGTTCGCAGCGAACAGCTGGCCAGCGTCGGCTTTCTGGCGGCGGGAGTCGCTCACGAAATCAACAATCCGCTGGCCTCGATTGCCTGGAGTGCCGAATCGTTGGAGTCTCGATTGCACGACATTCTCAATCCGCAACGTGCGGTGCCCGACGGGCAACGCGACGATGAAATCGCGGAGATGAAAAAATATTTGCAACGGATTCAGGAAGAAGCCTTCCGCTGCAAAGGCATCACATCCAGCCTGTTGGATTTTTCCCGGCTGGGTGATGCTCGCCAGTCCCTAACGGATATGGCCGAGCTGATTGACGGCGTCGTGGAAATGCTCCGCCCGCTCAGCCGCTACCGCGACAAACAAATCGTCGTAGTAACCGACCGCGAGGTGCAGGCCCTCGTCAATGCCCAGGAAATCAAACAGGTCGTTTTGAATCTGGTAACCAACGCACTGGACAGTATCGATCCTGGGGGCACCGTGAAAATTCAGCTGTCCAAATCGCAATCCGAAGCCCAGCTGGTGGTCAGCGACGACGGTTGCGGCATGAATAGCGAAGTGTTACAGCACATATTCGAGCCGTTTTTCACGCGGCGGCGTGACGGGCAGGGGACGGGACTCGGGCTGTCGATTACTTATCGAATCATCCACGAACATGGGGGATCGATCCGTCCACACAGCGATGGGCCGGGCCGCGGATCCACATTCACCGTTTCTTTACCTCTGGACAATCATGACGAAAAAGCACGACACGCAGCCTAGCTTGAAAATCTTGTTTGCCGACGACGAAGTTGCCTTGCAGGAACTGATCGGTGCCGAGTTGCCGCGCATGGGACACCAGGTCACGGTCTGTCCGGACGGTTTGACGGCCGTGGCAGCGCTGGAAAAAAACGTGTACGACTGCGTGCTGGTGGATTTGGACATGCCGGGCCTCAACGGCATCGAAGTCATCGCCAAGGCCAAAGAGATCTCGCCCGATACCGAAGCGATCGTGTTGACCGGCAAAGGCTCGACCGACACGGCGATTGCCGCCCTGCGACACGGCGCCTTCGACTACCTGCAAAAACCCTGCAAACTGATCGAATTACAAGCCTTGTTGCAACGAGTCGCCAGCAAACGGGAATTGTCCAAACGCTGCCGGGCATTGCAACTGAGATTGCAGCGGTTCGAAGGATCCACCGACATGATCGGTCAGCATCGACATGTCCAGCGCGTGCGGGCATTGATCAAGAAGGTCGCCCCGACGGATTCCACCGTGTTGATTCTGGGCGAGACGGGGACCGGCAAGGAATTGGCGGCCCGCGCGGTGCACGAAAACAGCACCCGGGCCGACGCACCGTTGGTTGCCGTCAACTGCGGCGCTTTGCCGGAAAACCTGATTGAGAGCGAACTGTTCGGGCACCAGAAGGGTGCGTTTACGGGCGCTGACGAGAACCGCATTGGGCTGTTCGAAGTCGCCGACGGCGGAAGTTTGTTTCTGGACGAAATTGGCGAATTGCCCAAATCGATGCAGGCCAAATTGTTGCGGGTGTTGGAAAGCGGAGAAATTCGCCGGGTCGGTGCCAACGAATCCTTTAAGATCGACGTGCGTTTGATTTGCGCCACGCATCGCAATCTCAATGAAATGGTGGAAGCCGGCGAGTTTCGCGATGACTTGATGTACCGCATTAATACGTTTGAAATTCACCTGCCGCCGCTCCGCGACCGCATCGAAGACATCCCACTTTTGGCCAAACATTTGCTGTGCCGCTTCCGCCCCGAAGCAGCACACGTGCCGCAACCGCTGGACGACGGAGCGCTGGAGGCACTCTGTTCGCACGTGTGGCCCGGCAATGTCCGCGAACTGGCCAATGTGATCGAACATGCGTCGATCATCAGCGAATCGTTTCCGATCATGCCCGAGCACTTGCCGCGCTCCTTCGGCAACCGCAATCTGGTGGGCGGACGACTGGTCACCAGCGGCATGTCGCTGCGTGAGATTGAGGGGCACGCCATCGAAGCGGCCCTGGACCGGCACAACGGCAACAAAAGCGCCGCCGCCGAGGAACTCGGCATCAGCCTCAAAACGCTGTACAACAAAATCAACCAGGGCCTCGTTCAGCGCAAAGCTGCCTGACTTCCCGCCGGCTTAGCGCGTGAGCCGTTGTGTCAGCTGGTCGCGGACCTGGTCCAACACCCGATTGAATTCTTTGCGGAAGTCGCGGTTGTCCTGATCGTAGTGCTCTTCACGCCGCGAATTGAGCATCAGCGCATAGTCGATGCCATCCAGCCGTTGTTCCATCATCGTGGTGGTGGTCAACGGATGCACGCCGATCTGGAAAAAATACATATCGCGCGGCTGGCGGCGCGGCATGCCATCGATCCAGTAAGCCGACATGAGTTTGCACAGCGACGGGGCCGACGATACCAACCCGCTGGAGGAATCTCGCAAGCGCAAATCCAATGGCGAATCGCGGGGATAAAAAACCTCGCGCGGATGCCGATGTTTGCGCCGCGTCGACGAGATCGCCAAGTCATCGATTCCCAGCGGTCGGCCAACCAGTTCCCTTATTGCTTCGATGTAGGATTTTCCGCTCACCTTTTCGATGGCCAGTCCCAACAACACGTACCCGAAATTGGAGTAATGTTTGGTTTCGCCCGGTTCGAAGGGAAGCGGACGTCCCAACATATATTGGACGAGGTCTCGTTTTTCGAGAGGCCGCGACAAATCCATTTCGTTTTTAATCTGGTCCAGCTCGTACATGACGTCAAACTCGGTGCGATCCCATCCGCCGCGATGCTCGATCAAATGTTGCAGCGTGATTTGATGAAGGCGGGGATCGACGACGGGACGGTTTGGGTGAGGCTCGATCGACAATAACTCAAACACATTGGCATCCCAGGCCAGCTGGCCCCCTTTCACCAGTTTTCCGATGGCGACTCGCGTGAAAGGCTTGGTGCAGCTGGCCAGACGCATCGTCGCCACCGGTCGGGTGGGCACGCGCTGTTTGCTATCGGCAAAACCATAGCCTTGCGACAGGACCATGTCGCCATTGACGCTGACGGCAACGGTAGCGCTGGTGGCCGCCGTTATCTGCATGAATCGGTCGACGGCTTCATCAATTTCACGGATTGGGCTTTGCGCAAAACTTGAAAGGCTGGCGGCCCAAGTCACCATCCCTACAAGTCCGATCTTCACTGAAAGTGTTTTAATGATATTCTCCGCCTCGACGCGGGTCGCCAAAATGTGCCCGCCTGTGATGGCGCCGGTTCACTGACGCCATTCGTTGATTATGGTTAAACTAAATAACGGCGCCATTGCTACGGCGATTTTCCAGCGTCGACACACCCGCTCATCATACCGATTTCCTATTACCATGACGTTGCAATTAGCCGTTTTCACATCTCTGTTGTCAGACATTTCACAACGGCGCCGCGCCAAAACGACCGCCAGGCGCAAGTTGATTGGTGTCCTTATGCCGCAATGGGGCATGGCCGTTTTATTCATCGGGTGTTTTTTGTTGGCCGGTTGCAGCAGCGATGACGTTACCGAGAGTCGGGAAAAACCCAAGCCGCCGATTGACCCGACGGAACTGCAGGTGCTGAAACCGGGGACGTACGCTCAAACGTTAGTGCTGGAAGATTCGTCCATTGTCAGTTTTTCGATTTCAATTCCTTCATCGTACGATGCGGCCACGCCCATACCGCTGGTGGTGGCGCTGCATTTTGGCAAGGGAGCCCGGTATCAACCTTTTTTTGGCAACCAGATGCTGCGATTGATGGTGATGCCCGCTATGCGCGAACTGGAGGCGATTTACCTGGCCCCGGACATGGTCGGGAGTACCTGGACCTCCGAAAAAAACGAAACCAATCTGATCGCGTTATTGGAGAAGGTATTTGACAAATACAACATTGATCGCCAGCGAGTATTGTTGACCGGGTTCAGTCTGGGTGGAGCCGGGACATGGTACCTGGCGGGCCGGCACCAGGATACGTTCACAGCGGCGTTGCCGATGGCGGGCCGGCCGCCGGCCGAAGCGATGGAAACCGATTGGCAAATTCCACTTTGTGTGATTCATTCCGCCGACGATGAAATCGTAACCGTGGATAAAACGCGAGAAACTGTCGCTGCGCTGCGGCAACGGGGGGCTCGCGTCGAATATGTGGAGCTGCAAGGCGTCAGCCATTTTGAATCAGACAAGTTTATCGAGCAACTTCGGGCATCCTTGATCTGGCTCAAGCGGGTTTGGAGCATGGACTGAACCAAACTGGCTATTTCATATCGCGAATCACGCCGATTACCACGCCGGTCACCCGGGCGTCGCGGGAGTAAATCGGCTTCATCCGTCGGTTGGCAGGCTGCAGCCGCACGCGGTTTTTCTCCGGGAACCAGTATTTCAGCGTGGCCTCCCCGTCATCGGTACGGACCACGACAATGTCACCGCGTTCAGCTGTGCGTCGTGGCTGGACAATCACATAATCCCCGTCGCAAATGTGCGCCTCAATCATTGAGTCGCCCGTAACTTTCAGCGCGTAAGCACCGCGCCGGTTGATCATT
>JBFILF010000214.1:0-8935 GCA_041599835.1 Pirellulaceae bacterium | reverse complement strand
TCATTAATCGATGGTGCAGACTCGTCGCTTTTTGAACTTAAAAAGGTGGTATCAACCAGCATTTCCGGCTTGAATACTTCGGGCGGATTGGGGATCGCAACTTTCACCTGCAAGGTGTTTTTTTGAATGTCTGCCTCCGAGCTGATATACAACACGCGGCCCTCCAGCGAATCAGCAACCGCGGCATTGCCAATCGAAACCGTTTGGCCCAATCGCACCTTGGGAATGTCTTCGAATCGCACATCGACGCGGACCTGCAAGCTATCGGGGCGGTACATGGTCACGACCGTGCTGCCATCAAATTCCTCCATCTGATTTCGCTCACCGCCCAGCCGCGCGCCGGGGTGTCCGACCAAGCGGTAGATCCGCCCATCGATCGGCGCGCGAATCGTCATCCGACTCAATTGCAATTCCGCTTCGGCCACGGCCACGCGTGATTGTTCCAATCGGGCTTTGGCGGCGCCGACTGACGCCAAAGCTTCGTCCCGATCGCGGATTTCGTCGGCCAGCAATTCGAGCTGTTTCCGCAGGGCATCCCGCCGAGCGGTCAGCGCTTCGATTTCGTTTTTCAGAAACGCCTCGCGTTCGCGAAACTCTTCAGCCTGTGCCTGGGCGGCGTCCATGCGGCTTTTCGCCTCATCGACGTCCAGCGGGGCGACTGCATCGCCGGCCCTCAGATTGCGCCGGTACTCCTGTTGGGCAAAGGCAAGGTCTGCGTCCGCCCGGCGAATTTGGAACGGCAAGTTTTGCAGCATCGTTTTCGAGCCGGCCAATTTCGCTTCTGCTTCGGCCAGCTGGGCCTGCAGGTGTACCGGCTGGTCCAAACGTGTCTGGGCAGCAGCCAACAGAGCTTGGGACTTTTCAAGCTCGGCGGCGCGCAACTGTTGATCGGCGAGCGCCGCTTGATAGACCAGCCGCGCGTCGTCTTTAACCAATTCGGCGATCGGGTCCCCCCGGTTGACGGTCTGGTCCTCCACCACCAGCAATTGTTCCACCACTCCTGGTGCTAACGCTGCGACGCGAACCGGCGTGGGGCGAGGCTCGACCCAGCCTGCGGCCTGAAAAAGAGGCGTTCCCTCGACCTGGAGTTTCGCGTCGACCGCCATGACGGGAATCACCGTGACGGGCGTCCCTGGAAACATCACGTCCCAGGTGGCCCACGTAATGAGTCCCAAAAATCCCAACACCAAAATCGCGGGCAGCGCGTATCGCGTGGCCACATGCCGGCCGGATTGCTGCGCGCGCGGTTGTCGCGGACGACGCTCCAACGCCAGTTGGTTTAAATCGATGTCGGCCATGTTCTTATTCTTTTCTTAAAGGCGTCTTCAGCGGTTGACGTAAATCTTTTTGGCCAACACGGTCAGATTGCCGGCATCATCGCGTTGGGCTGTGCCGCGGATGACGACGGTTTGCAATTCTGTCAGCTGCAATAACTCCCGGGCGTCCACGTTGATCAACGTTCCACGGTCGTCAGTAAATTTGACTAGCGCCGTGGCGGTGGGGAGCATCGCCGTTTCGCAGCAGTAATCCCATGGCTGGCTGCACGTATCACCCTCGATCTGATTACAGGCCTTAAGCGCCGGGTCGACAATGGAAAACGCGGCACGGCCCTCGATCCACGGATTGGCGCTGCCGCCAATTCGCCCGCGAATCACGATTTCCTCATTGTTGGTGGCCGACTCGCGCACCGCGATCACGTCGCGAGCACCTGCTGGTTCGGCAGATAACAGCCATTGGCTGGCGTCGACCGACACGGTTGAATCGCCTGAGCGATCGGCCGTCCGCGAGTTGCAGCCTGCCAACAGTACCAGTAGTAACAACATCCAAGTTGTCAGTTTTTGTCTCATCGATCGTTCTCCTGAGTTCACTTTTTAAGAATTCAAAATTGTTTTTTCAGATTTCATATTTTCGGATTTCGAACCGTTTGGATTCACACGGATTCACACGGCTTTCAGCCCTTCCACAATCGGCATTCGCAATGCTCGATAAGCCGGCGGGATAGCGCCCAACACACCAATTGACAGCCCTACGCCGCACCCGATCAGCACGGCAATTCCATCAATTCGCAACAAGAACGCCCCCATGGTGAACCGCACGGCAACACCGTTGACCAGCACCACGGCAAACAGCGCGGCCATCAAGCAAGCGCTCAACGCCAGCAGCGCGCCTTCCTGCATCAAACTGAAGACAACTGCGCGACGCGTAAAGCCAATCGTCTGCAACATGGCAAGTTCGGGAATGCGACCGACCACTGAACCGTACATCGTATTCATTCCGGCAAACACGCCGGCCCCGGAGACCAGCAACACGACCAGCCATGCCAGGGATTGAACTGGTGCGTAATCCCGTTGCAACGTAGCGTAGTAGTCCGTTTCCCGAATCGTCTGCAATTCCAGATCGAGTCGTTCCTTGCAAAACAAATCGAGATCGGCAAAGCGTTCTGGCGTCTGCAGCGCGACCGCGACCATGCTGAGGTCTTGTCGCTTCATGGCCTGTTGCAGTTCGTCCAGCCGGCACCAGACTTCGGATTCGAATGCCGAGCCGCCAGCGGAAAACACGCCGCTGATCCGCCAGGTTCGGCCCTCCACGTCAACGCGATTGCCGACCGCCAGTCGCTGGGGGCTGACACCGATTTTGGTCGCCGCCATTTTGCCCACTAACAATTCGCCCGACTGCGGCCAGTTGCCCTGTTCAATTTCCACCTGACGACGAACCAACAAGATGGCCGGAGTGACGCCGCGCACCAGCCCCATGTTTTCGTCGGATGCCCGTTCTTGTCCCGCTTGATCGGCAAAGCCGATTCGGGTACCCAAGTACAATTCCGGGGAAACGTATTTTGCGCCGTACTGCTGCCGGATTCCGGGAACGCTGGCCGCCACCAAATCGCTCGTTCGCATGGGGATCGAGGAATACTCCAAGTTTTCGCCCATTCCCAGCGCAAATACGATGGCGGTTTGGCGGTCACCGCTGACTTGCAGTGAACGTTGCAATCCGCGGATGAAGCCCACGACGACCAACACCAAAACGATCACGGTTGTCAGGCCTGTGAAAGTCAAAAGTGTTCGCAGTGGTCGCCGAAACAAATTTCGGATTCCATACTCCCAAGGGAGTAAACGCAAAAACATGGCGAGGATATTCGTCCCTGCACAGACTCAAAAAAATTGATGCCAGCCCCAAGTCGGTTACTTGGAACAAGCCATTCAGAACGCTTGCGGTCCGGATTCGATCGAGGCGATCCGGAATCGTATGTCGCGTTAACAGAGATACGACATGTGCAGGCAGCGGAGTTCGCGCCCACTGACGATGAAGCCGTGCGCCGGCTGAAGCGTAAAGTATTCTCGAACGGATAATGAATCGGCGGTTAAACTGCGGTTCCCCAGTGCAGCCTCTACCCAGGTGTTTTCGCTGATCAGAAACTCATGAGTGACCGGTATGATCGCGTTGCCACAAAAACACTGGCAATTCTGAAAAGGCTCAACCGGTACGCCCGGCGATTCATCGATCGGGCTTTGCCGGGGACAATCATTTTCCTGACCACAGCACTCGGCTGGTACGAAACCGTTTTCCTGGCAGCAGGGCGGGCCGACATGGCAAAGCCATGGGCACGCAAAGACTACGCCGATCAACAGTACTTGAAATGCTTGAGAAGGCATGGTTTACCCGTTACACCCCATTTTAGATTCAATCATGTCTAAAACAAGGGAAATGTTGGACTAGGGGAACAAGCCACGAGCGAGCTTGGCTTCCTGCACGCGATAAATGCCTTCGATTGTGGCAGCGGTGCGGAGGTCAATTTTGCTGGTTTGTGCCCGCAGCATGGCGCGATGAAAGGCATCGGTCATGGTCTTATGCAGCCGGCTGTTGATTTCTTCCAGCGTCCATGTGTAATTCTGCAGGCCCTGAACCCACTCAAAATACGAAACCGTGACGCCACCGGCGTTTCCCAAGACGTCGGGCAATATGAATACGCCCCGTTCGTTAAGAATCTCATCGGCTTCCAACGTCGTTGGGCCATTGGCGCCTTCGGCCAACAGCTTGCATTTGATATTCGGTGCGTTGTCTTCGGTGATTTGATTTTGCAGTGCCGACGGCGCCAACACGTCGCATTGCAATTCCAACAGCTCCTGGTTGGTGATCTCTTCGCCATCGGGATAGCCGCGGAGCAATTGATTTTTTTCCACGTAATCCAACAAGGAACTCACCGACAAGCCGTTTTCGTTGTAGATGCCGGTGGACGCATCACTCACGCCAATAATACGCGCGCCCAGCTCCTCCAAAAAACGCGCGGCGTTACTGGCGACATTGCCGAATCCTTGAATCACCACTTTCGCGTGCTTCAAGTCGACACCCGCCAGTGGGGCAGCTTGTTCGATCAAATAAACCAACCCGCGGCCGGTGGCTTCCTTGCGGCCTTGCGATCCGCCCAGCACGACTGGCTTGCCCGTGACCACCGCCGGCACCGCGTAACCAACTTGCTGGCTGTAGGTGTCCATGATCCAGGCCATCACCTGCTCGTTGGTTCCCATGTCCGGGGCAGGGATGTCCTTGTCGGGGCCGATCATTCCAATGATTTCGGAGGTGTAGCGGCGGGTGACCCGCTGCAATTCCTTTCTGGTCAACGACGTTGGATCAATCCGCACACCGCCCTTGGCACCGCCAAACGGCAAATGCATCAACGCGCACTTCCACGTCATCCACATGGCCAGGGCTGATACTTCACCGAGGTCGACGTCCTCGTGATAGCGAATGCCGCCCTTGGTGGGACCCATCGTCAACACGTGTTGCACACGATAACCGAATACCGTCTCCACCTGCGAGTATTGGTCGCGTCGAAACGGCAGTGTCACCACCAGGCAACGTTGCGGAAACAGCAGCCGTTGCCGCACATTGTCGTCGAGTCCCATGATGTGGGCGGCTTTGAGAAATTGTTGTTGAGCCAAATGAAAAGTCGGCGAGTCCCACTCTCCGTGTTCCGCCTCTGATCGCTGAATCGCGTAGCGGAGGCTCCGCGCCAGTTGTTCGGCGTTGACCTTGCCTTTGACCAGGTACGATTGCGCGCCTTCCTCCACCGCTTTGGCCGCCAGCGACAAATCGTCGGTGCCGGAAAGGATCACAATGGGAATGTCCGGAACGGCACTTTGCAGACGCAGAAAGGTGTCCAGACCGGAACTGTCCGGAAGCATTAAGTCCAATAGCACGGCATCAAAGCCGCCGTTTCCCAAGGCTTCAATTCCCTTGCCCAAAGTATCCACGTGAGTCATTTCGAACTTGGCATTCGTGACCGTCCTCAACTGGCCAGTCACCAGCGTGGCAGCGACCGTGTCGTCCTCAATCATTAAAGCTCGAATAGGGTGCATGGATGCGCTCTCATATGAATCGCTGCTAAAGGATTCAATTTTGCGAAGGATCAATTTAAAGAATAATGGAATTCTAACAGAACTCGACTGCCAAGGTCATTTGGAATCCTCGTTTAGCGGCCAGCTGGCGGCGGTGGCCCATGGCGTCTCCAGCAGCGGCTGGCCGTTAAATCGATTAATTGTCGATGACCTGGCCAATATCCAACAGCCATTGCTGGCGGCCGCTGCCGCCGTGCGGCGAGTCAATTGCCACCAGCCGGCCGTTGTTGCTGGTTCGCGGGTGCGTGTCGCATCGCCATTCACCGCGGTAAGACGGCGGCAAGTGAAATCGACCCAGCTCGACCTTGCGATCGCTGGCCACGTGGAACAGATAGGGTATCTGAAATCGCTGTTTGCCTTGCGGGTACGTGTCGCACAGGATCCACTGGTTATCGGTCCCGGGAACATAAGTGTTGTGTCCGTTTTGTTGCAGCGTACCCTGCCCCACAGGTTGGACTTGGCGCGTTTTGTCCCGGAACAGGTAGAACCCGCTTTGGCGTCCCTCCGGTCGCGACCAGGCGCACACGTGCTGGGGGTCGCGCCAGATAAAATGCGAAGTGTGGCCGGATGGATCGAGGATGAATCGATCATTTCCATCACTGTCGCAGGTGAACATCCGCGTGTGAAAGCCGCTGCCCCGTCGCGCCAGCGGATCGTAGTCTTCGCGCCAACGGTGCAGAAAAATCAACCGGGAGCCGTCGGGACTTACCAACAAGTGGTTGAAGTAGTTCCAAAAGTCTCGCAGCGATTTGCCGTGGTGATCGATCGCCGCGATCTGGGCAAGCGAAACGATCAATCGCGACTGGCCGGTGTCCAAATCGACCCGCCAGATTCCCGAATCCTCCGGCGCTTTGTTGTGCAGATGCGGATCGGCCACGCCGGCATACCCATAGCCGGGACGCATGTTGTTGATCCGAGCAAAATCGACGGACAATCCCCATCGTCCGTGGGGGCTGACGGTGTACACAGGCTTGGAAATCGTGCGAAGCTGCCCCGTTTTGACATTGCATACGCGGCACACAAAATGCCCTTCGGCCCGGTCATTCCACAACACTTCATCGTTGGTTTGCGGTCGCCACTGCAACATGCATCCCTGCTGCCAACACCACGCGCGGCTGGCGCCAAGCGTGGTCCACCGCTGGTCGTGCTGCAGGTCGATCATACCGACCTCGATTTCATCGTCGTGGGCCGGCGATCGGTGTTCGAAATCGACTTGATTGGACAAGACATATCGATCGGTCGGGTCAAACTGAAGTTTGTCGTAGTATCCAAACCAGTGAAACTTGGGTCCCTGCGTGATGGCGCGGCACGGCACCAGGCATTCGCTGGCCGGAGTGGTTGTGGCCTGTTGGCCCATAATCAGTTTGCCCGCGCAAACCAATAATGACGAGCAACAAAATTGGCGGCGGTTCATGGGAACTTTAGAATGATTTAGGCTGGTCGTAGTAAAACACCCGGCTGAATCTCAAGATACCATGTTCCCGCTGTGGCATTTCACGAATCGAGCTCAACTATCTCCGATTCCTATAAACAACTGACCGACTATCACCGCATCGTGCTGCTGACTGATGGTTGTTCGTCGCCGTTTTTGGCCAAGACGGCTATCAGCATGCTCCGCTACCGCACCGCTGACGTGGCCGCCGTGCTGGACCACGAACAGTCGGGCAAGACGGCTGGCGAGGTGTTCGGATTCGGGGGCGCGATCCCCGTGATTGGCTCGCTGGAGGAAGCGGCCAACCCTGATGCCCTATTGATTGGCATCGCGCCGCCGGGCGGACGGTTGCCCGAGGCGTGGCGCGCGGTCGTGTTGCAGGCGATCGGGGCCAAAGTCGATTTAATTTCCGGGCTGCACCAATTCTTGTGCAACGACGCGGAGTTCGCCGCGGCGGCCAAGGCCAGCGGCGCGCGGCTGATCGACGTACGCAAGAACTCGGAAACCGAGACTGGGATAGGCAGCGGACTGAGTCCCGATTGCTTTCGGATTCACACGGTGGGCCACGATTGCTCGGTCGGCAAAATGGTTGCAGCGATGGAAATTCAGCGCGGACTTTGCCAGCGGGGCATCGATGCCGGATTCGCGGCAACCGGACAAACTGGAATCATGGTGTCCGGTGCCGGGATACCGATCGATTGTGTGGTGGCCGATTTTGTGAACGGCGCTGCCGAGCGGCTGGTGCGACAGTTCGAACATCACGAAATGCTGTTGATCGAGGGACAAGGCTGTATCACGCATCCGGCGTACTCGGGCGTGACGTTGGGATTGCTGCATGGCTGCGCGCCCGATGCGCTGGTCATGTGCTACGAAGCGACGCGGACGCACGTCAAGGGCTTCGGTGACATCCCGTTGCAGCCATTGTCAAGGCTGATCATGCTGTATGAGCAGATGGCCTCGACGCGTCACCCCTGCCGCGTGATCGGCCTGGCCGTCAACAGCCGTTTGCTGGATGACACGGAGTTCACCGAAGAAAAAAAACGAGTCAGCTCCGAACTTGACCTGCCTGTCTGCGACGTGCTTCGCGAGGGCCCGGACGCATTGGTTGATGCCATCATTAGTTACCGCAATTAGGTACCGCGAGGATATCGCCTTATGAAACTGAGCCTGCAACGATTCCGATTGCCGCTGGCGCGGCCGTTTACGATTTCGCGGGGGACGCTGACTTCGCAGGAAGCGGTGGTGTGCCAACTGGAACTCGATGGACAAACCGGGCTGGGCGAAGTCACCGCCAACACGTATTACGACCATAGCCTGGATTCGATCGAAGCCTCGATCGAGAAGGTGAGGCCGCTGGTTGAGAGCTACCGGTTCGGCCATCCCGAGGATTTGTGGCAGCAGCTGTGCGAACAGCTGAGCGATGATTATTTCGCCCTGTCCGCCATCGACATCGCGGCGCAGGACCTGTTTGCGAGGTTGCAGGGAAAACGATGTTACGAAGTATGGGGACTGGACGCCTCGTCTGTCTGCCCGTCCAGCTACACGATCGCCATCGACACGATCGATGTGATGCTGGAAAAACTCGCTGAACGACCGGGCTGGCCCGTATACAAAATCAAACTCGGCACCGGGGACGACCTGGAAATTGTGCGGCAACTACGTGAAGCCACCGACGCAGTGTTTCGCGTTGATGCCAATTGCGGCTGGACCGCTAGCGAGACCGTCGACAAGTCGCTCGCGCTGGCGGAACTGGGCGTGGAGTTCATCGAACAACCGTTGCCGGCCGACGCCAGCCAGGCCGACCTGCGCCAAGTGTACGAAAAAACTGCCTTGCCGATCATCGCCGATGAAAACTGCCTGGTCGAATCCGATGTCCAGCAATGTCATGGACGGTTTCACGGGATCAACGTCAAACTGTGCAAATGCGGCGGACTGACGCCGGCCGTGCGAATGCTGCGACAAGCGAGGGCGTTGGGCCTGCAGACAATGGTGGGCTGCATGATCGAAAGTTCGATTGGCATCTCGGCGGGTGCACAGTTGTTGCCGCTGTTGGATTATGCCGATTTGGACGGTGCCATCCTGCTCGCGCAGGAGCCGGCGACCGGCG